>NZ_JBZFUM010000022.1:0-42674 GCF_058314535.1 Streptococcus sp. ELY_125
AACCATTTTATCAGCTATAGCTGATAGGAGAAACAAGATTCCTAGAAAATCTCTAAATTATCAAACACCTTATCATGTTTTTCTGAGTCAGGTGAAACTGTCCAACTTAATTTGACAATTTAAGTCATAAAAATCCGAGATGCGGCAAGGAAAGACGATTTAGAATTAGGACGAGATTTACAAGGCCCCTAGCGGTCAATAAAGAGCATTGTCTGGGTCTGGCTGCCAAGATCGATCTTAAAAAGCATGCTATCTTGAGTGGTCTGCCGCAAGACCAATTAGGTGGTCTTCTCTTTCAGATTAACTTTGATTTAAATAGCAAATGACCTAGAATAGGTTGGTGGCAAAAAGTAGAAGAAAGAGCTGTCTTGGATATAATTATCTCATTCTTCACAAAAGGAAAGAAGATTTTTATATTAAAAAGCGCTATAATAATGGCAGATCTAACTAGAAAAAGGAAGAGAAAGTATGGCAACACGATTGTACTTAATGCGGCATGGTCAGACCCTGTTTAATGTACAGGAGAGAATTCAGGGATGGTCGGATTCCCCTCTGACGGATCTAGGTATTGAGCAGGCTAGACAGGCTGGACGATATTTCAAAGAGCATGGCATGACGTTTGATCGCTTATACTGCTCAACCTCTGAGCGTGCTTCAGATACCTTAGAATTAGTAACTGGTGCGACTGAGTACACTCGATTAAAGGGAATTAAGGAAATGAACTTTGGTCGCTTTGAAGGTCAGCAGGAATACCTCCATCCCCCACGTGAGGTTCGTCGTGCGGTTGGCAATTATTATGTTGTTCATGGTGGCGAAAGCGATAGTGATGTCCGGCAGCGTGTGAAAGTAGCTGTAACTCAGATTGCTCAGGATAATGACGGACGAAGTGTTTTAGCTGTTAGCCATGCAGGTGCTCTCATGCATTTTATGCGGGCTATTGGTATTGATTTTGAAAAATATGGCATTTTCCCTCATAATTGTGCTGTTTTTGACTATACTTTTGAGGCTGGACAATTTACGCTTAAGGCGATGATCGATCCGCTCAAAAGGCAAGTTTATCGCTTAGAAGAAAGCAGTAAATAGGGGGAAAGGCGCCTTTTTACAGAGTAGTATCTAAAATATAGAACGGGTACATGCTTTTATTATGGCTTCAAGCCAGTCTTCTCTTTGAGAAAAACAAGGAAACCACTAGCTAAGCTGGTGGCTTCCTTGTTTTTGAACATCCATTTATCATCTAGGAGATGTCTGACTTTCCCTAACCAAAGGAAAGTGTTAAGATGATAGTATGAGAAGTATTATTCCTAAAAAAGTTTCTAATTATGAGCTCTTTTTTGATCTTGTTTTTGTCTTTGCCGTTTCTGTGCTGACTGGAATGATGCATGGTAAAGGGGTCCATCTCACCCTTTCTAGCTATTTACAGTTTGGCCTAGCCTTTATCATGCTTGTCAAACTCTGGTATCATGAGACTATGTATCTCAATAAATATGGTGAGCGTGATCTCATGGATATTGTGACTATTATTCTCAATATGTTTGCGATTGGATATATGGCAAGCGAGCTGACCTTGGACTGGGAGAAGACTTATATTTCCTTTAATACTTTATTTTTATTGAGTAACATTTCTGTCTTACTGCAGTATTTCTTGAGGGCACGTAAGCAGGGGAGCATGAGTCAAACAATGCGCTCTCACATGAGAGATATCATAGTAGACATGATCATTCAGATGATTTGGTTTGCCTTGCTTCTATGTCATATTGTGGTAAATATTTTATGGGTTTATTTACTATATGGGTTGAGTCTGCTCTTTATTTATCTAACGAGGTCTAAGAAGGATGAAGACAGAGCTAATTTTCCCCACCTAGTAGAACGTTTGCAGCTGATTACTATTATCTATTTCGGGGAAACTATTATAGCCAGTATTAAAACCTTTGATCTAGATAGTCACTTGCTTGAAGCTGTGATCAGCTTTGCAGCTATTGGCCTCATGTTTATAGCTTATATCACACAGACAGCTGTAATCATGAACCACCATCAAGAGCGGACGGGACTGCGTCTCATGTATGTTCAGACTGTCTTGCTATTGAGTGTGCTCTTTATGACCTTGGCGATTGAAATGGTGGAGAGCACCTACCATTTTCACGATGCTAAAGTATTGGGCTTGCTTGGAATTGGGATTTACTACAGCAGCTTGCAGCTCTTGTCTCCCTATAATCGTAAAGATCTCGCCCTGACTCCAAAATGGCTAGAGATACATCTAGGAGTCTTGATCCTGACTCTCGCCCTTATGCTTTTCTATGGAAATAGTCCTGTCTTATTCTTGAGCCTTGGGTTGTTAGCGGGTTTGGGGCAGTTTGCTGTGGTCTGGTACCGTCTGCCCTTGAATAGAAATCTTTAAATAATGGGTAAGTGTTGAAATCAGAAACGAGCTGAGTTCTTCCCCAATTTTTCATTTTTCAGTTCGGAATGTGGCAGGACAAAAGTCCCGCCTCTTTTTATTGATATAGGATATCTAATACCTAAAGGATCTTCGGTTTAACCAAATATTGCTTTTGCCATAAAAAAAGTAGTGAAGATCTCTCCGATTGGAGATTCCTTCACTACTCAAGTAGGCCTTAATATCTAAGCTTGTTTATAATCACGTAATGGTTGCTTAGCCAATCTTAAGTCGATATGGCAGTAGCCATTCGGATTTTTCTTGAGGTAGTCCTGATGGTATTCTTCGGCATCTAGGAAATGGCGAAGTGGCTCTAGCTCAACTGCCAAAGGACGTCCACTGTTTTCCTGACTGACTTGCTGCATAATTGCCTCAGCGACTGATTTATCTTCTTCGTCAACATAGTAGATACCAGTACGGTACTGACGGCCGAAATCATTTCCTTGACGATTAATCGAAAATGGATTGATCACACGGAAGTAATGAAGAAGAATTTCATGCAAGCTGATGCGCGCTGGATCATAAGTGACAGCTACGGTCTCAGCGTGGTCTGTGGCATCAATTAACTCGTAAGAAGTTACCTCAGACTGACCGTTAGCATAACCGACACGGGTTTTGACGACACCATCGATCAAATCAAAGTATCCTTCAACACCCCAAAAGCAACCACCTGCTAGATAAATTGTTTTCATAGATTATTATCTCCTTTTCTAATCTTAAAATAACTGCTAAGCAATATCCTATTCTACGATGTCCATATAATCTGCGTAGCCTTCTTTTTCCATTTCCGCATAAGGAATGAATTTGAGGGCTGCAGAATTGATACAATAGCGTAGACCACCACGATCGATTGGGCCATCATTAAAGACATGCCCTAGGTGAGAGTTGGCCTTTTTACTGCGAACCTCGGTGCGGTGCATGCCATAAGATCGGTCTTCGTGGTTGGTTACCATCCTATTTTCGATCGGCTTAGTAAAGGCCGGCCAGCCACAACCAGAATCGTATTTATCGGTTGATGAAAAGAGGGGCTCGCCGCTGACAATGTCAACGTAGATTCCTTTTTCAAAGAATTCATCGTACTCTCCTGTGAAAGCACGCTCGGTTGCAGCATTTTGAGTGACTTCATAGGCTAAATCACCGATACGCTCGCGCAAAAATTCCTTATCATTCTGTGTCATATTTCTACCTCCTCTAGTGCACGTTCATTTAGCTTTTTAACCGTTATATCGCACACGATTTATTAGTAGTTTACTGCTTTCTAGTTTCCTTGTCAAAGATTTGAATTTGTGTTATGATGATGGCAATTATTAGCCTAGGAAGAGATAAGATGGCAGAAGAAACTTCAGTCCTTACTAATCGACTTTGCTTTTCTATATATGAAAGCAGCAAACTTTTCAATCAGTACTATAAAAAAGCTTTAAAACCTTTTAGCCTGACTTATACACAGTATATTGTTTTACTGGCGCTCTGGGAAGAAGACAAGCGCTCACTCTCAGATCTCGGTGAGGAAATTGGTCTAAGCAGCAATACCTTAACGCCTCTGTTAAAGCGCTTAGAAGAAAAAGACTATATTAGGCGCAATCGACGCCAAGACAACCAGCGTTTTCTTACAATCGCATTGACCGATAAGGGGAAAAAACTTCAGCCAGAGGTCGAAGCGGTCCTCCACGACTGTTTGGACGGAATACTTCCACTTAGCCAAGAGGAGATTCACCAACTAATTTTTGCGAATCAAAAAATCAATCAGGCTTTTCAAAAATTACTTTAATAGAGGAAAGCTCCCCCTGCAGTTGTGCTTAACATATCTAAGCTTGCTATTAGCAGGTGTCGCGTTGCATTTTTATAAATAGACAAAATAAATTAGAAGAATTTGGGTCTGTCTCAAATTCTTTTTTTATGAGGATCTTAAAAAAATTAGTGTGCCCTGTACATAGAAAAAAATACTATAAACCTATTGACTTATAGTTGACTATAAGTGATATAGTAAGATCGTAATAAGTTGAGAGACAAATGATAGGGTGATTTGATCACCGTTAGTCTTTTGTGTCTATTTGTTTTCTAACAGGAGGTTCATCATGAAAACACTTATTATTTATTTTTCTGAAACGGGGACGACTAGAGAGCGAGCACAAGCTATAGCGCGCGAGATAGGAGCAGACTTGTATGAGATTAAAACAAAAGTTCCATACACCAGTCAAGACAGGAATTGGCACAATGAGTCCAGCCGCTGCAATCTTGAGCAATACGATGAGCGCTGCCGACCTGATTTTGCAGGAAATCTGCCAGATATTTCACACTATGAGCGCATTTTAGTCGGTCATCCGACCTGGTGGGGAATTCCTCCGAGGGTTGTCCAAACGGTTATGGATCAAATGGACTTTTCCGACAAGATCCTAGGCAGTTTTTCGACATCAGGCGGTTCAACCTATGCAAAGGCTCAGCCGATCTTTAACCAATACGCAGCTAAACATCATATTGCAGGTGATGTCTTGAATAGCACAGCGGCCATGAAAGGTTGGCTAAAAGGATTAAACTAAAGGAGTGGTAGGATAATATGCAATATGTCACACTAAACACAGGGGAGAGGATGCCTCAGCTCGGTTTTGGGGTCTACCAAGTGCCGGCGGCTGATACTGAAAGAGTAGTTTCTCAGGCTATCAAAACAGGTTACCGCCATATTGATACGGCCCAGTATTACCGCAATGAAGCTGGGGTGGGTAAGGCCATCAAGGCTTCCGGTCTTCCTAGAGAAGAGTTTTTCATCACGACAAAATTAGGAACGTCGGGATATAGAGCAACCAAAAAACAGATTGAAAAAGCCTTAAAAAGTCTGCAAACGGATTATATTGATCTGATGCTGATTCACTGGGTGGTTTCTGACTATCTAGGCACTTGGGACGCCTTAACCGAAGCCTATCATACTGGTAAAATTCGCTCTATTGGTTTGTCGAATTTCCAGCCGGACCTGATCGAAGAAATCCGCCAGCATTCTGGCGTGATCCCAGCAGTTTTACAAAATGAAATGCATGTCCTCCAGCAGCAAGTTGATACACGTCACTATTGTCAGGAAGTAGGGATTCAATTTGAATCTTGGGCACCATTTGGCGAGGGAAAACAGGGCATTTTTACAGATCCTACGCTAACAAGGATCGGGCAAGCCTATGGAAAAACCGCAGCTCAGGTCATTTTGCGCTTCTTGATGCAAGAGGGTATCGTGGCTATTCCCAAATCAGCCAATGCAGATCGCATGGCTCAAAACTTTGCTATTTTTGATTTTGAATTGTCTCACGATGATATGGCAACCATTCGTCAGATGGATACTGGACAAGGATTATTTGGCTGGAATGGCTAAATCGTAATCGCGAAAGTAATCCATTTACAATGACTGAAGTAAGCAGAAAGGAAACAATATGATTTTAGAACAGATCAACTCGCCCAAAGATATCAAAAAATTATCACACGAAGATTTACAGACCCTTGTTGACGAAGCACGCCAGGCTTTATTAGAAAAAACGAGTCAGCACGGTGGCCATAACGGTCCTAATTTTGGCGTTGTTGAAATGACAGTGGCCCTCCACTATATCTTCGACTCACCAAAAGACAAGATAATCTTTGATGTCTCTCATCAGTCCTACGTTCACAAGATGCTCACCGGACGAGCTCAGGCATTTTTAGATCCTGAGCACTATGATGATGTCTCTGGTTACACCAATCCTAAGGAAAGTGAGCACGATCTTTTTACTGTAGGCCATACGTCAACATCTCTGGCCCTAGCATCCGGTGTTGCCAAAGCGCGTGATTTAAAAGGTGAAGACAGTAATGTTATCGCCGTGATTGGTGATGGTTCCATGTCAGGTGGCCTAGCTTATGAAGGACTTAATCAAATTGCAACGGAAGGTACAAACACTATTGTAATCCTCAACGATAATGACCAGTCTATAGCAGTCAATCCAACCGGCGGACTCTATACTGCTTTGAGAAATCTTCGTGAAAGTAAAGGCACTGCAAGTGATAACTTGTTTAAAGCGCTTGGATTTGATTATCGTTACTTGGATGATGGGAACAACTTAGAGGATCTGATTGCTCTTTTTAAGGAAGTCAAAGATAGTGATCACCCTGTTCTTCTCCATATCCATACTCAAAAAGGGCATGGTGTCCCATTTATGGAAGAAAACCGCGAGGCCTATCATGCTGGAGGACCGTACGATCCTGAAACGGGGGCCTATCTTGGCGGTAGCCAATCGGGTGAAACCTACAGCAGTGTGACGACTGACTTAGTCTTGGATAAGATTGCTAAAGATCCACGGGTTGTCGTTGTTAATGCTGGTACACCAATGTTTATTTTCGATCAGGAACAGCGCAAGCAGGCTGGTAAACAATTTGTAGATGTTGGGATCGCTGAAGAAGAAGCAGCGACAATGACAGCAGGTCTTGCAAAGAACGGTGCTAAACCGATCTGGGCTGTAGCCTCTACCTTTATGCAACGGGCTTATGACCAATTGTCCCATGATATCGCACTGAATAATCAAGCTACAACTATTTTGGTCTATATGGCATCCGCTAATGCCATGAATGATGAAAGTCACCTTGGCTTCTTTGATATTCCGTTTCTTTCCCATATCCCAAATATAGTCTATCTTGCTCCCACCAATAAGGAAGAACATCAGGCTATGTTAGATTGGGCCATTGATCAGAACCAGCATCCCGTAGCCATTCGCGTACCTGTCGGTCCACTGGTTGAGACAGGCATTAAAGACACCACTGATTACAGTCAATTAAACAAGAATAAAGTCACTCAAAAAGGCTCCCAAGTTGCTTTGTTTGGACTGGGCAATTTCTACCATCTAGCAGAAGAGGCAGCGAAAATCTTGAAAGAAGATCACGGCATTACCGCTACATTGGTAAACCCTCGCTATATCACAGGCTTAGATACAGAACTACTTGATAATCTTGTCAACGACCACCAAGTATTTGTGACGCTGGAAGATGGTATTCTTGAAGGTGGCTACGGTCAAACAGTGGCTAGTTACCTAGGTAAAGCAGCTGTGCAAGTACAAAATTACGGTATTGATAAAGCTTTTCATGACCGCTATGATAGGGCAGAATTGCTGGAAAGTAACGGTTTAACTGCTGAAAATATTGTAGCCAAAGTCATAGATGCTTTGTAATGAGATCACATTAAAAACTCATTACTGAAGGCTAAAGCCTATACCCCTTGCTTGATGTTGTTGAGCTTAGCTTAATAAAGCCCAATAAAAAAATTGACGAGATGGGTATGCGGTCATAAAAGGACAATAAAGGAGAAGAAAAAAATGAAGGTATTTTTAGCTGGAGCGACTGGGCGTGTCGCTACAGAAGCTCTTAAAGCTTTGGTAGCAAAGGGGCATAAGGTTATCGCAGGAGCTAGACAGTCTGGAAGGATTGCCCTTATGGATGGCGTAACGCCGGTCACTATGAATTTGCATGCCCCTGTCGAATCTCTGGTGGAACTGGTCAAGGGTTGTGATGCTGTAATTTTTGCAGCAGGATCACGGGGCAGGGATCTTTTGCAGACCGACGCTTACGGTGCGGTTAAACTCATGCAGGCGGCTGAAACTGCAGATCTGAAGCGCTTCATCATGCTCAGCGCGCTCTATAGTCTGACTCCAGAGAAATGGGGCGACCGTTTAAAAGATTACTATATCGCCAAGTATTTTGCGGATAATTACTTGGTTCACCAGACTGACTTAGACTATACTATTGTTCAACCAGGGCGACTGTTAGAGGAAAAGGGAACCGGTCGAATCTCGTTAGGAGATGAAGGATTTACCAGTATTCCAATCGCTGATGTCGGTGCCGTTTTAGCCACCCTTGTGGATTCTCCGGCAATGAGCTTAAAAGTGATTGAAATTCATCCGGGAACGCTTCCTATTTCTGAAGCTTTCACTAAGTCGTAAAGAAATATGTGAATCGATGGATAAGGAAGAAGTGCATCCTAAATGAACAACTAAGGCATAATAAACGCCACTTGTTTACAGAAATAGGTGGTGTTTATCTTTGATCTGGTTGATGAAGTCTCTATGTGTCCTTTATCAGTTTCAAAAAAATGAGAAAAAAGGCTTGACTTATAGTGAACTATAAGTGATAAAGTATCCTTATAAATGATAGAAGTTGGAGCAATCATGATTGAGGACTTGTATCATTTTATTTGAATAGACCTGCAATGCTTTGCAAAAAGATGAAGCCTTTCTAAATATGTTAGCTTAGCGTCTTCATCAGTTTATCTGTTTTGCTTTGCCTTGCTTAAGGGCTTTATATCACAAAAAGGAGGTCATTAAGATGACAGAAAATACAGCACCAATCGTACTTGGAACATGGTCTTGGGGAACGGGCGGATTTGCCGGTGGAAACGTGGTCTTTGGAAATAATCTTGACACCGCAGACCTCAAGGATGTTTTCAAAACAGCTATGGATGGAGGGCTCAACACCTTTGATACGGCTTTCGCCTATGCTAATGGTGAGTCAGAACGTATCTTGGGTGAGCTTGCTGGTCAGTACGATCGCTCAAAAGTAATCCTATCAGACAAGTTTACTCCCGGTATGCAGGATGATACCAAGGAAAATCCTGTAGAGGACATGCTGGAAGGCAGCCTCAAACGTCTCGGCACTGATTACATTGATCTTTATTGGATTCACAATTCAGCAGATGTTGAACGCTGGACACCATTCTTGGCTGACTTGGTCAAATCAGGCCGTGTTAAGCGTATCGGGGTATCTAACCACAGTCTTGCACAAGTCAAACGTGTCCAAGACATTTTGAAACCTGCTGGTGTTCAAATCTCAGCTGTCCAAAATCACTTTAGCCTGCTTTACCGCAACTCTATTGATGATGGTCTTCTTGACTACTGTAAAGAAAATCATATCCAATTCTTCTCCTATATGGTCTTGGAACAAGGGGCTTTGTCTGGTAAGTATGATAGCCAATATCCAATGCCTGCTGACTCTAACCGTGGTAAAACCTATAATCCACTGTTCCCGGCTTTGAGTGATCTACTGGCTGAGCTGAAACGTTTGGCAGACCATTACAAGGTCAGTCCAGCTCAAATTGCGACCGCCTGGGCTATCGGACGCGGCACGACACCGATCCTTGGTGTGACAAAGGTCGAGCAAGTCGACGATGCTGCTAAGGCTAGTCACGTGCATCTTACAGATGGGGAAATGGCTAATCTTGAAAATCTAGCGACTCAATCAGGTGTTGATACACGTGGTGGCTGGGAAGGTCAAGCCTAAGGAGGTTCTTATGTTTTTAATCACTATTACCATCAAATCAGATCAAGTGCCTAAAGATCAAGCAGAAGAGCTTTTGGCTAAGCACCGAGCTTGGTTCAAGTCAGAATTTGATGCCGGCAACTTCAAGATTGTCGGCCCTCTCAAAGATCGCGGTATGGCAGGAATTGTCATTGCTAAAGCGGGTTCTCGTCAGGAACTTGATGCTATGATTGCAAAAGACGCCTACTATCCAAATCTTGCGACTTATGATGTAGCAGAATTTAAAGCCAATCTGGTTGCAGAAGATATTACAGGAGATTAAGGTGACAACAAACATTTTTCTATTCCATCCCAATTTAGCATCTTCTAGGGCCAATAAAGCCTTGGCTAAGGCTGCCCAAGGTGCGGGGATTAATATCCGTAATCTCTACGTCCTCTATCCTGAGGGTAAGGTTGATGTCAAAAAAGAACAGGCTGCGCTTACAGCTACAGATCGCATTGTCTTGCAGTTTCCAATGTACTGGTATTCCATGCCATCCTTGATGAAGGAGTGGCTGGATCAGGTACTAGAATATGGCTGGGCTTACGGTTCATCTGGTAATGCCCTTCAAGGCAAGAAAGTCCTTCTCGCTGTCACTCAAGGTGCGGGTGCGGATGACTACACAGCTGATGGCCGATTCCATGTGACCACACAGGAATTGCTCAAACCCATAGAGACCATCCAGTACCATACAGGTCTCGTCTTTGAAGAACCCTTTGTCCTATCTGGCGTACTCAATCTGTCAGATGAGGAGCTGGCTCAAGAGGCAGCTGATTATGCTAGCCGTTTACAAGAATCATAGTCAAGGTCTTTAAAATTGTGTATACTGAAGAGAGAATCAAACTTACATATCTGTATTGAAAGGTGATCGAATATGCCAAAAGAAGGAACTTACACCATTACTCAGGTGTCTCAAATGTATGATATTAAACCCAATACCCTGCGTTATTACGAGCGCATTGGGCTCCTGCCTGAGATCCCCCGTCAGGCGAATGGCAATCGCTATTTTACAGATGATCTCAACAAGTGGTTAGAGATGGTCATTTGTCTGCGTCATTCAGGTGTTTCTATCGAGGTGTTAATTGATTACTGCCAGTTGCTCATGCAGGGGGATAAGACCGTCGAGGCGCGTGAGGAGCTCCTTCGTGAGCAGTTAGCTCTCCTTGAGACCAAGAAAAAGAATCTCCAGCGCTCGATCGATCGCCTGACCCATAAGATAGGGCTCTACGAGTCTGGAGAAATTCTCAATAAAGACACCTATTATGAGGAATACGGAATCATCTTCGATGAAGATGGCAGCTGGAAGGAGCGCTTGGATGACTTTGAAAATTGATGCCTTTGCCCATGTACTTTTGCCTGATTTTTATAAAGAAATGCTCACGCTGGATGAGGTGTTAGTGCAGAAGATGCCCTTTATCCAAAATCCAGTCTTGAGCGATATGGACAAGCGCCGTGCGACCATGTCAGTGAACACCAAACAGATTATCAGCTATGTCAATGCCAACCCAGAGGATTACTTGGAAGCTAATGAGGCCGCTAAACTTGTGGAACAGGCTAATAAAGAGCTCTTGAAAACGGCACAAGACAATCAGGATATTTTTGCTGGCGGTGTTGCTATGGTCGCTATGAATAATATCCCAGAGGCTGTGCGCGTGGTGGAAGAATTTGTCCCTGCTCATCCTGAGATACTAGGCATTCAGCTCTTTACCCGTCATCTAGGAAAGTCTGTGGCTGATGAGGAATTTAAACCGGTCTTTGAAGCTGCGGCTAAGTACCATGTGCCCATCTGGCTTCATCCTGTTTTTGATACCCGCAAGCCAGATAATAATATCATTTTCAGCTGGGAGTATGAATTGACTCAGGCTATGCTTGAGATTGTTCAAGCTGGTTATTTTCAGGCCCTCCCAAATTTGAAAATTTTGGTCCACCATGGGGGCGCTATGGTGCCTTATTTTGCCGGTCGTATTGAGCGGATTCTGCCAGAAGAGCAGGCGGCTGATTTTAAGAAGTTTTATGTGGATACCGCTCTTCTTGGCAATCCAAAGGCCCTTGATCTCTGTGTGGACTATTATGGTGTTGACCATGTCCTCTTTGGTACAGATGCGCCACTAGGGATTTTACCGGCCGGTGCGACAGAGGTCATTGCCCAAGCGATTGAAACTCTTGCGCTCAATGATGAGGAGAAGTGGCAGATTTTTACAGGCAATGCGCAAAGATTATACGGATTAGGTGATTAAGATGACAGAGATTTTTAGATTGTTTAGATTGGGACTTGATTTGGCCTATGAGACTGACTTTAATCAAATCGGCTACAATAACTTTACCCAGTCAATGGAGTTGGAGCCAGGAACTTTGGCCATGTATGGCAGTTATGTCCCTGGTGACAAGAGTCAGCAGGTCGTCGTTGAACGCTATGCCAGTGATGAAGCCTATCAGAAGCATGTTGCCTCACCGCATTTTAAAGCCTTTGCCAGTCTGGCGCAAAAGGCCATCACCAGCCGTGAGGTAGTCACACTGACGCCTGAGATTTTTCTCCAAAAAGATGAGCCCTTGCGTATTTTTGGTGACAATAACTTATCCGTTCGCTTAGCTACAGTGACTGTCAGTGACAGTAAGGCGTTTGCAGATATTGTCCTGCCAGAGATGCAGGCCAGTATGGACAAGGAGGCCGGTGTCCTTGTCATGTATGCAGGGACTGATGTCGATAATCCAGATACGTGGTATTTCTTTGAAGTCTATGAAGATGAGGCTGCCTATGAGACTCATCGTGAGACTCCTCATTTTAAAGACTATATTGATCGCAGTGCCGCTATCGTTTTAGATAAGAGCCTGCAAACCCTGACGGCCGATATGTTGGTCAATAGGGGCTAGTGTCCAATCCTTTAATCAAGCAAGTTATTAAGCCCGAATAGCATGCCTTTAAAGCATAGCAGTTAGTCGTTATTGGTATTTGTAGATTTTTCCTTGCAGAGCTATACTAATAGCGAAAAAATATACATTTAGAGAAAGAAGTGATGATTCATGGTTAAACATGAAGACGTGAAAACAAATCCTTTGTTTGCCTTTGGTGAAGAAAACCCTTATGGTGCTAGTTTTACAGGACAATCTTACCTAGCTATGTTAGCTCAAGCACCAGATGGTTATACTAATGTTGGAAATGTAACCTTTGAACCGGGCTGCCGCAACAACTGGCACGTCCACTTGGATGGCTATCAAATCCTACTAGTGACAGGTGGGGAAGGACTTTACCAAGAAGAAGGCAAGCCTGCGCGTCACTTAAAAGCCGGTGATGTCGTAGTGACTGATAAGGGTGTTCGGCACTGGCATGGTGCTGCTAAGGATTCTTGGTTCAGCCATATCGCTATTACGGCCGGACCCGGTGAATTTTATGAACCAGTCAGCGATGAGGACTACCTCAATGCCAATCAGGAAGGAGACTAGGATGACTATCAAACAAACGGCTGGCCGTGACCAGCTGGGAGAATTCGCTCCCGAATTTGCTCATTTTAATGACGATGTTCTCTTTGGCGAAAACTGGAACAATGAGTCCATCGACCTGAAAACCCGCTGTATCATTACAGTGACAGCTCTGATGAGTTCGGGCATCACAGATTCTTCACTGCTTTATCACCTGGAAAATGCCAAGAAAAATGGTGTCACGCAGGAAGAAATCTCAGCCATCATCACCCATCTAGCCTTCTATGTCGGCTGGCCAAAAGCCTGGGCTGTCTTCAACTTGGCTAAGGAAATCTGGGGGGAAGAATAGAAAAGGCCAGTAGGCCTTTTGAGTTTGAAGACAAAGTCTCATTTTTTCATAACTCATCGGCTTAAGTTTTATAGAATACCAGCACATATTTACGTCAAAAAAGAGGAGGATGATATGATGACCATTACCATCAAACTTTACCAACATCGCTACAAAGACGCAATCTTATCTCTGTCAATTGAAAGCTGGGCAACGGTCTTTTACCAAATGCGCTCTGCTGTACCGGCTTTTGTCTATGATAATTTTTATCCTCAAGGGTGGGAATCCCGTCAAACAGCAGATTTGTCGCAGGTCTTGGATGAAGCAAGCAGTCAGACTCTGCTGGCTTTTTCAGATGACGAACTAGCAGGCTGGCTTGCTTATCGCATACACCCAGAAGATAGGATGGGGGAAATCTATGTTGTGGCCGTTTCACCAAAACACCAAGGTAGGGGCATTGCTACAAGGCTGCTGGAAACTGCTTGTCAGAAAATCACTCAAGCTGGCATGAAGATGGTTATGGTGGAAACTGGCGGAGATCCGGGACACTTACCCACTTACCCGCCCGCCAAACTTACGAAGCTTTTGGCTTTGAACCTTGGCCGGTTGCAAGGTATTTTAAAAAACTATAAAACGAAAAAAGTGCCATTGAAAAGAGTGAATGGCGCTTTTTTGGATCTAAAAAATGACAGTCAGCAAATAGCCACTGAGACTCGTACGATCAGCCCTCAGCAACGGTTGAGGGCTGAGCATAGGGATCAATTTGCCCCAGCTCAATGCAGAAGGTAAATTCATGATAGGCGTAAATCCCACTGATTTGCTTATATGCGCCCCATCCCTTGCCGTCTATCGCCTCTAATTTTTTCTGCTAATCAGTCATGGTCATGCCCCTTACCTTTCTTTTAACCGAAATGTCTTTTGTGCAAGCCATGACGCTAATAGGACAGATGTGACCAGCAGACCGAAGGCGAGCATATAAGCTGAAATTTCATGACTAAAAATAGCTCGGTAGCCCTTTTGGAGCCATTCGAAGGGATTGATCCATGAGATTGCCTGAACGAATTGGGGAGCATGATCCAAGGACCAGAAAATACTGCTGGGTAAAAGCAAAGCAAACATGATTAAGTTGGAAAAGGTACTTAAATGCGCTTCGTCTTTTGGAAACCGTGACAAGGCAAAGCCAAATAAACTAAACAGAATAGCTTCTGTCAAAAATAGAGGAACGAAAGCTAATATTTCTCCAAAAGTTATGGCTAGTGAAAACAATTTCACCTCAATGGTTAAGAGCAGTAAGGCAACAAGGCTGGCCAGCAATGCCTGACTTAGAACAATGCCGCTTAGATACTTCCAGATAGAAAAGGGGGTGACAGACAGCAATTCAAATACGCCCCGCTTTCTTTGCGAAAAGATGGAGAAGGACTGTGTGATACAGGCCTGACAAAAAATACTAAAGGTTATGATGCCAAAGAGAGTGTCTGCGCCTAGTGCGACCTTGAAATAATGAAGTCCGACAATAAAGGCCAAGGGCAGGCAAATTGACCAGAACAAGAGGACGATATCCTTTGAACTGTTTTTTAGTGAAATGGTGAATACGTTAGACATGGGTGTCCTCCTTGTTAGCTGTTAGTTCGTAGAATAGTTCTTCTAGATTCGTGACTTGATATTTTTTAATTAGCTCATCGGGCGCCCCGCTTTCTAAAATGGTTCCTTCATGAAGACACATTACGCGATCGGCTGTATTCTTGATTTCAGTCATATCATGAGAAGCAAAAAGGACAGTCTTCCCATCTTGTTTTAAGCGCTGAATCATTTGCTGAACCTCTCTTTGTCCGCTTGGGTCAAGACCGGCTGAGGGTTCATCCAGAATCACCAAGTCTGGCTGGTGAATCGTTGTAATGATAATCGCCAGTCTTTTTTGCTGCCCCAGTGACAATTTAGCAGCCTTGGTTTTCCTTGCTTCATAGAGATTGTGTTCTTTTAGTAACTGCTCAATCTCATCTTCAGACAAAGAAACAGCATAAAAGGTTGCAAATAATTTGAGGTTATCGATGATATTCAGCGCTTCAAAGAAAGGTGTTGTCTGCAGTTGGGCGCCAACCTTTTTATTAAAGTCTGGCATTCCAGAGCTGATCTGCCCCTTGTCCGGCTTAATGATCCCAAGCAAGAGCCGAATGGTGGTTGTTTTCCCAGCTCCGTTGTTTCCTAGTAGGGCAAGGATCTCATTTTCTTTGATGGTAAAATTCATATCTTGGATGATTTTGCGATCTTTAAACTGCTTGTAAACATGGTGAAATTCAACTAGATTCATATTACTCTCCTTTGTATAATCAACTTTGACTATATTAGTAAAAAGAAAGCCGGCCTACGACTCATCCTTTTGCCGGCTCAAGATAGTCAGAGTTTTATCAATTAGCTCGATCTGAGACCTGACCGTCTCAAACATATGTTCAAAAATAATTTGCGTCAGTTCTGGAATATGATTGCCCATTGATTTTTTCTTACTGTCCATTCCCTTACTTAACATGCCATACTCCTTTTCAAGCTGCTCTTTATTTTTTTGCAGATCGTCCATTGCTTCTTGCAGAGGAAGCTGGTCGACAAAAGAGATGCCAGTGTAAAGTTGAGTAGGGTAGTGAATTTTGTTAGCTGTCAGACATTCTTTGGCGAGTTCTATTTGGTGTTTTCTCCCCGATTCCGTTATTTTGTAAATGGCCTTTTGTCTGTTTCCGTTAGCTTCGATACTTTCGATTTCAATGTAGCCATCTCTTTCGAGTTTCCGCAGGGCATTGTAAATGGATCCAGGTAACACCCCCGCCCACCTCTGTGTATCGCTGATCTCTAATAGTGATTTAATATCGTAACCAGACATGGGTTTTACATTTAAAATAGCCAGAACTAAAAGCTTAATCACTCAATAACCTCCTTTGTTTATTCAACGTTGAATATTTATAGCTTAGCAATTTCTTTCTTAGATGTCAAGATATAAAAGTTAAATCTTAAGACCAAAATTCAAATAAATTTTTAAAGCGGTAGTGGATAATGAGGCCAACTCCTTTGGATTTTTACCTTGCCGCCTTAACCATTCATTTTGATTTTATACGAGTCTGCCGTCCTTTTTCATGATTTTTGGAATTCCATAGGTTGGCATAAATCGCGTGGTTCTAGCGGTCTTTCAGAGGGAATGCCAGCTCTCAGTTAATCTCTGAAACAAAATTGTAATCATTTGTCATCGAAATACCCTTGATTTTTTTTTTTTTTCAATAAGATACTATAATAAGTAGCTTTAGGAAAGAAACGATTAACAATTCGGTCTGGTCAGACCCCGTAATGAGGCGTCAGCTCATGAGCTTGGCGAGCCCCAAGTCGGATGGCTGCGCCAGTCAGAAACCAACGCATAAGCAGGCTTGAAGGGAGCAGGAAGGGACAGTCCCCTTCCTGCTTTTATCATGCCAGAAAAATAGGCGCTATCTTTGAAAAGAAAAGGAATGTCAAAACTACCATGGAGATCATTGTCCTTCGGTCTACCTACCGTCAGGTCCTGACGGTCCCTAAAACAGGCGCCCTGCGCCTCAGCGATCAGCTCAGCCTCTCACAGACCAGTGAGGGGATAACCTATCACACCAAAGAAACAACCGCTCCCCTAACCACAGCCATTCGTGTCGGGGAGCTTGTCGTTTATCCCCAGCCGGATCATCAGCGGCGTTACAGTATCGATGGCTGGTCCCGTGTGGTCATCGGCTCCCTCGGCGGGAGCGATCTCCTGTCGGGCAATCCGGTCATTAGCCTCCTGATCACGAAAACTGAAGGAGGCGACTGGCAGCTTCGCAATCTCGGAGCACCCATCTACCTCAATAACCATCTCACTGACCAAAACCACTCCCTCCCCTTCGGGGCAGAGGTGGCTTTTGGCAACAGTCTGATCAAGGTCTTCCCCAAGGAAATCTGGGTGTCAGGTGCTGTCCAAAACGCCACCTTACTGGAGGTCGCTGTTTCCGCTTACCAATACTACGACGGCTACCCGGACTATCACCGTTCGCCGCGCTTGATCTACCATTTCAATGAGGACCGGCTAACGGTCACTGCGCCGCCGAAAGAGCCCAACAAACCGCGCAATGAACTGCTCCGGATGCTGGTACCGCCCTTGGTCATGATCGGGGTGGTCATCTTGATTACCGTCTTTCAGCCGCGGGGGCTCTATATCCTGATGGCTGTGGCCATGAGTCTCGTGACGGCGATCTTCTCTGTTCAGAACTATTTTCGCAATAAGCGGGAGTACAAGCAGAGCCTAGCGGATCGGCTATCCGCCTACCGAGCCTACCTCGCTGACAAGGCCATCCAGCTGACCCAGCTCTCGAATACTCAGCGCCGCTGGCAGTTCTATCACTATCCGGCCATTCAGGAATTGGATACCCTCGTGCAGGCCCTTTCCCGCCGCATTTATGAAAAGATCCCCCAAGACGAGGATTTTCTCTCCTACCGCTTAGGGCTAGGGGAAGTGCCGACCAGCTACCGCCTTGACTACTCGCAGCAGGAGCGCTCAGGGGTGAAAGATCCTCTGGAAGAAGAAGGGTTTGCCCTCTATGAGGCCCACAAAACCTTGACGAATATGCCGGTTGTGGCGACGCTCACCAACGGCCCAGTCGGCTATGTCGGGGAGCGTTCGCTCGTATTGGAGCAGCTCCAGCTCCTCGTTCACCAGCTGGCCGTCTTTCATTCCTACCACGATGTTCAGGTGATTACGATCATGCCTGAGGCTGAAAAAGAACAGTGGCAGTGGCTGCGCTGGCTGCCCCATGCGACCCTGCAGGACATCAACGTCCGCGGTTTTATCTATAATGAGCGCACTCGCGATCAAATCCTTAACCGGCTGATGGAAACCCTGAGACAGCGTGAGCTCCAACAAAAAGAGGCGGGGGCCAATCAAGAGCTGCGCTATCTGCCCCACTATGTGGTGCTGGTGACGGAGGCCAGCTTGATCACGGACCATGTCATCATGGAGTTCTTCGCCAAAGATCCGAGCGCCTTAGGCTGCAGCCTGATCTTTGTGCAGGATACCATCCGCTCCCTGCCGGAGAATGTCCAGACGGTCATCCATCTGAAAGACCCGGCTACTGGCGAGCTGGTCATGGAAGAGCGGCGCTTTAAGGAACAGACCTTTGCCTTGGATCATTTCCCAGAAGGGTACGATAAGGAGCGGATCAGCCGCCGTCTGGCGCCCCTCAATCATCTGGAAACCCTGCAGTCGGCTATTCCAGAGGCGGTCACCTTCTTAGAGATGTACCAAGTTGATCGCGTGGAGGAACTGGGGATTTTCGAGCGCTGGCAGTCGCACGCTCCCCACCAGTCGCTGGCAGTTTCTCTGGGTTTGCGAGGATCTGAGGATTATGTTAAGCTAGACTTGCATGAGCGGGCGCACGGGCCGCATGGCCTGATTGCCGGAACGACGGGGTCTGGGAAGTCGGAGCTGATCCAATCCTATATCCTCTCCCTAGCGGTTAATTTCCACCCGCACGAGGTGGCCTTTCTCCTGATTGACTATAAGGGTGGGGGTATGGCCAATCTCTTTAAAGACCTGCCCCATGTCCTAGGGACCATCACCAACTTAGACGGGAACCAGTCCATGCGGGCCTTGGCCTCTATCCGAGCGGAGAATGAGCGCCGTCAGCGCCTCTTTAATGAAGCGGGGGTCAACCATATCCATGCCTATCAGAAGAAGTACGAGCAGGGGGACGTCTCCGAACCCCTGCCCCATCTGATCATCATCAGTGATGAGTTTGCGGAGCTCAAGAATGAGCAGCCCGACTTTATCACCCAGCTGGTCTCAACCGCTCGGATCGGTCGCTCCTTAGGGGTTAACCTCATTCTAGCGACCCAGAAACCCGCTGGGGTGGTTAATGACCAGATCTGGTCCAACTCCAACTTTCGGATCGCCCTTAAGGTGGCAGACAAGGCGGATTCACAGGAGATGCTGCACACGCCGGATGCGGCCGCGATTAACCAAGCCGGTCGCGCTTACTTGCAGGTGGGCAACAACGAAGTCTATGAGCTTTTTCAAAGTGCTTGGTCAGGGGCGGATTACCAGCCCGATAAGGAGGATCAGGGTATAGAAGATCATACAGTTTCCGTCATCAATGAATTAGGGCAGTACGAAGCGCTCAATCAGGATCTTTCCGGACTCGATGAAGCGACTAACATTCGTGAAGTGCCGACAGAGCTGGAGGCTGTCGTCCAGCATATCCAGCAGGTGACGCAAGAAAAGCAGATCGCGCCGCTATCTCAGCCGTGGCTGCCGCCGTTGAGTACTGAGATTTTTGTACAAGATTTACGGCCAGACCGTTTCCAAGACCTCTGGCAAGGCGACAGCCGTCTGGAAGCGATCGTCGGTATGGTCGATATTCCGAGTGAACAAAGGCAAACGGTCGGAACTTATCAGTTAGCGGACGATGGGAACTTAGCGATTTTTGGTGGCCCAGCGATGGGAAAATCAACGCTCTTACAGACCATCGTTATGGACTTATCTAGGCAAAATACACCGGAGCAGGTTCACTTTTACATTTTTGACTTTGGAACGAGCGCTCTTTACCCCTTAAAAAACTTACCGCACACGGCTGATTTCCTCACTTCCGATCAAGAAGAAAAGCTGACAAAGTTTATGGATCTCATGAAGCGGGAAATCCAGTCACGCAAACGGCTCTTTAACCGTCATCATGTCAATTCGAAGGAGATGTATCAAGCTGTCACCGGTGAAACCCTGCCCCAAATCGTTGTCGTCATAGATAACTACGAAGGCTATAAAGACATTCAAACCGAACAGCTGCGAAACAATTTTGATAGCTTTACCCAAACACTGGCCAGAGACGGTAACAGTCTGGGGATAACGGTTATGGTCAGCGGCGGCCGTCTATCGGCTATTCGTCCAGTCTTACTGGCCAATTTCAAGACTCGCCTGAGCTTAAAATTAACAGATGAGTCAGAGATCAAAACGATTATGGGGCATTTTACCATGGCTACGGAAAGTATCGCAGGTCGAGGACTTATCACAATAGAAGAAGTTGAGGTCTTCCAAGCCGCCCTTTCTCATCGAGGGGCAACTCCGGTCCAACGGCTTCAAGCATTGCGTCAAGAAATTAGCCAAATGGATCAATTCTGGCAGGGCGACAGACCTGCAGAAATCCCAATCGTTCCAGAAGAAATGTCACTGGCACAGTTTATGGAGCGGGCAGATACGAAAAATGCCATAGCCAAGCCAGCCTTACCGCTTGGTTTGGACGTGACAGCAGTCGAAACGATTGCCCTTGATTTTTCTACCTTCAGGCACCTCGTTGTCTTCTCGGATAATTCAGAGCAGATCCGCCTTATGGTAGATCGCCTCATCGCGACTGTGAGTCAGTCAAGCTGGAAGATCACAGCCCTCCTGCTAGATGTTAACGGGGATTATCAAAACTACGAGTCAAAGGTATCGCACTATGTCAATGATCCGACTCTTCTGAGTGATATGACGGATTTTATGGTTTCAGAAATTAAGAATCGAGAAACGAATGGCTGGGACCAATATTGTACCGCCTTTATTCCTGATTTAGAGAGCTATGAGAAAGTGTCTGGATTAAGCCAGACCGAGTTGGCGGTGCTTATGACGAGAGGCCCGAAAGTTGGCTTTTTCATCATAGTAGGGACGACTTACTCTTATTTAGTGAGCATTAATCCAGTGCCAAAGTATCTTAAGGAAAACGGCCAGTATCACTTTATCGGTATGAAACTCAATGATCAGAATTTCTTGGATAAGGCTTACGATTCTAAAGAAAAGCACCCAGCCATGGATGAGGCCTATATCCATAATCGTAAAACCTATTATAAATTGAAGCTCAGTCGCAACCTCACAGAAGAAACATTCTAAGCGCAACCAACCTAAGGAGGCTTTTATGAAGAAAAGCACCAAGATCACATTAATCAGTTTAGCCACACTAGCCATTTTAGCAGGAATAGGAGGAACTCTAATGGTAGCCAATGATTTTAACAGCCGCTTTGAAGCCTTTGTCAAAGCCAAACGAGAGCAACAAGCAAAAGAAGCTGAGAAAAAGCAGCGAGAAGAAAAGATGACACCACATGAACGGCAGTTAGCCTACCTCAAAAAACACCAGCAGGAAATTGTGGATTTTGTGAAACAATCTAATGCTAAAATCGAATCCGTGCAGATTGCTTGGGATGAAACACAATGGGAAGAGCCTGGGATGTTTGAAGAAACTGAAAGTATCACTATTTTTGGAGGTATAAATGATATTGAGGATTCTGGTTGGACCCTTTCAATACCGACGAAAAAAGATGGTACAGTTGATATGGGCAGTATGTTTTTGCTTCATAGAGCTAGTATAGGAGGGGAAGAAATTGAGTAACTGGAATTTAGAAAACTTTAATTACCTCTATGCAGATCTAGCGGAATCTGCTTATAATAATAGGCCAGAGAATTTTTCTTATAATCAACTAAATAGGGACCAGAGAAAGGCACTTGATTCTGGAAAATCTGTTAGATTCAACTTTTCTCAAGATGCCAGAGACAAAGATGGAAATCTTACCCAAGGCGGTCAGCACTTTGACAGTACCGATCCCAACAACGACGGCATTGTCTATCTCCAGCCTGACCAGAAAGGGCTTTTAGAGGACAAAGAGTCTGGCTACAATGCCTATTACCTGTCTGAAAACGAGACCATCAATCAGGATACCCACCAGACTTACTTTGCGGTACGGGGCAGTGATGGCTTTGGGCAGCCCAGTCTGGAGCACCCAGAAAATTTCAAACACCCCGAAGATTGGATAAATAATGATGCGGCCTTTGCCTTACAGGATAAAATCGTTCCCCAAGCCAAAGAAGCCACCAAAGGCATGAAAGCCAAGATTGCGGAGCTGAATGAAAAAGCAGCCTCTGATGCTCAGATGAGTATCACCGGTCACTCGCTGGGCACCATGGTATCCATTCAGGGGGCAGCGGGACTGAGCCATGACGAGCTGCAAAAAGTGGATGAGATTGTTCTCTTTAATGGGCCCGATGCGACCAAGAGCCTCCAAAAAGCGGGCTATAGTAAGGCACATATCCAAGAGCTCGGAAGTAAAACCACCTACTATGTCAATCCCTTTGATCCCGTTAGTATGCTCAATCGGGACAAGCCTTATAAGGAACAGTTGGGAAAAGTCAACGTTATCGTTCCGATGGAATATACCAGTATGATAGATGGCCATTCCTCCCATGACTTTGGGGCCTACCAAATGGGGAGTGACGGCAAGCCCCTTATCGCTTCCAAAAGCTATCATCCAGAGTTGTTGACGGCGGGTCGGGACTTGGCCAAGCTGGAAAAAGAAAGTATCGAGGGGCTAAAAAAATATGTGCCTGATACGATTATTGACGGTCTCGTCAACCTCAGCCCTGATCAATTTCAAACAGTGGCTCAAAGTATGGGGGCTATTATTGGGAAAATCAAGGATGGCGTCAGCTTATCCGATATCGCTTCGCTGCCGAACGAGATACAAGCGACCATTAAAGTAGTCGCCGACAATCTTGGGATCAGTCAGGATGACCTTATCGCTTTTCTTGGCAATGCCGCTGGCCATTGGCAGGATATTGAAAAAATCTGGACCAATTTCCAGGAGGAATACAGCCAGCTGATCAAAGACGCCAAAGCTGAATCGATCAAATGGTCTCGGGAGAACATCGACAGTTTCCACGCTAAGATAAAAAATGCGACAGGAGCACAGAGGATTCTGCTTCGGACAGAGTTGCTCTATATGGCGACCCAGCTGGCTGAGGAAGATATTAACAATAAAGTTGAAGCAGCCAAGAAGCATATCAGCGATGTTAAGGAAGAGGTTAAGGTCATTTCCGAGGCAGCGATAGCGGCGTCAAGAGCCTTAGGGGCGCACCTCAGCGACAGTGAGATTGAAGAGCTGACAGCTGAGATAGAGATGTCCAATGTTTGGGATGAGGGGACAGAAGAGGCGGCTAAGTCGGCCCTTGATGCCTATAAGAGTCAGATGGATACCTTTAGCTCAGATCTCATATATGCGGCACAAAATATCGAAGCGGTTGATAACCAGCAGGCCGGGGAGATTTTTGACAATCTTTCACAGTAGCGAAAAAAAAGGAACACTATATGTCAAAAAAGAAAAAAAGTGATGATTTTGAACTAGAAGAATTCATAAAAAAACAGGAGCGGGCAGCTATTAAAGCTATCGTTTCGGCAGCTTCTTCTTCCATCAAAAGTAAGGGAACCAGCTTAAAATCAACGCTGGATAAAGATGCTAAAGCGTTGAAGGATTATGCCTCAACTTATAAAAAGAACATTGCGGATGGATTAGAAGGTCAAGCGGCTCAGGCGGCTTCGGATTTTTTAATCCAGCTTCCTAAGCCTACCTTGGGAAATCCGATTAGTTAGGGAATAAAATGGTAACGGTTAATACTAAAATTAGGGAACTGGATGACCAATATGAAAGTGATTTAAAGGCTATTCAAAGCAAACGAGACAGCTTAGAGGAGGATTACCAGCGTTTTATGCGGGTAACAGATGACTTGAAAGAACAAGTTTACCAAGCCACTCTCAAGCGTGACATAGAACTTTCGCCAGACGCAAAGGGTCAGTTATATCAAATGGATATTACTAGCGATGATTTTAAGTCAAAGTTTCAGCAAGAAATAGCTGAACTGGATGAAGAGCAAGCTCAATTGAAAAAAGACTACGACAAACAGGTCGATAAAATTTATGAGGAAGCCCGCCAAGATCAAAACGATGATTCCGACAGTCAAGACACATGAGCGGTCACACGGTCGCACAGTCACATCGCAGGGATGATCAACTCTGAGAAGTTGGAGTTGTTCCAGTTTTACCGCTTAAGTTTGGCGGTCAACTTCTGTCCGCAGGACGCAGATTCTATTTTTTGTGGTAGACTAAGCAAGAAAGAGGCTAGGACAAGAGTTCAGACGCGTTAGCACTGTTCTAGAGTTACCAGAATGACGCAGTGGTTGATTGGAGATGGCTTATGAAAACACTTGATTTAAAAGACTTTACCTGGACAGGTCAGCCGGCAGATGTTAGCTATACCGCTGATGCCGTGGAGGTGACCACAGCACCGCGTACAGATCTCTGGCAAAAGACCTATTATCACTTTATTAATGATAATGCCCCTGTTTTTTTGGTGCCAGTTGACGACCAGTATTTTTCATTTACGGTTAAGACGACCTTTGCGGACAGCCACCATCGTTTTGACCAATGTGGGGTTGTGCTTTACCAAAACAGTGAAAATTGGATCAAAGGTTCTATTGAATATGAGAATGATGATTTTCAGCATTTAGGCAGTGTGGTGACCAACCGCGGCTATTCAGACTGGGCGACGACTGAGATTCCGGCAAGTATCAAAAGTATGTGGTATCGGCTCAGTCGCAGGGAAAGCGATTTTCTGATCGAATGCTCTGAGGATGGCAAGATTTTTCGTCAGATGCGGATCTGTCATTTCTACGAGGGAACAGGCACTGTCCATATCGGGATTTACGCCTGCTCGCCAGAGGATTCTTCTTTTACCGCTGTTTTCTCAGATTTTAGCCTGACGGAGTGCCAGTGGGCTGCCCACGATGGTCAGGCACCGAATATGTAGCTATTTCAAGCCGGCGGAAAAGGTAATGGTGCAATCTTTAAAAAGCTATCCTGTGCTGTTTTTCGCTAATCTCTTCTACGGCAAATTTCCTACAGGAATTCGTCAAACCATTGAGGTTCTGTCGGTTTAATCTAGTAATAAAGCAAAATACGAACATTATTCGTTTACAATATTATTTTTTGGACAGAATAGGTATATTTTTATAATATAATGATGGAAGGGTAAGCAATTGCCTAGCGATGCTCTGAAAGTGATAACGACTATCAGAGTTATAGGAAGGTCATCATATTAATGCTGCAGGCTGAAGATGACCTTTTGATATACTCAAAAATCCTCTGTCAGTTTAGCGGCCGAAAGAGGATTTTTATGTACAATGATTTGCCTGTTTTTGACTATGAAGACATTCAGCTGATTCCCAATAAATGTATCATCGACAGTCGATCCGATGCTGATACGACAGTAACTCTGGGGAAACATCAGTTCAAGATCCCCGTAGTCCCTGCCAATATGCAGACCATTATTGATGAAGATGCGGCGGAGCTACTGGCAAGGGAAGGCTATTTCTATATCATGCATCGTTTTGATGAAGAGGGACGCAAGCCCTTTATCGCACGCATGCACGCTCAAGGGCTGATAGCGTCTATCTCAGTTGGGGTCAAGGACTATGAGTATGATTTTGTCAGCAGTTTAAAAGAGGATGCCCCAGATTATATCACGATTGATATTGCCCACGGGCATGCGGATAGTGTCATTAAGATGATTAAGCATATCAAGTCCGAGCTGCCAGAAACCTTTGTTATTGCTGGTAATGTAGGAACACCTGAAGCGGTTCGTGAACTGGAAAATGCAGGTGCAGATGCGACCAAGGTCGGTATCGGCCCGGGCAAAGTCTGCATTACTAAAGTCAAAACGGGCTTTGGTACCGGTGGCTGGCAGTTGGCTGCTCTTCGCTGGTGTGCCAAAGCCGCCCGTAAACCCATTATTGCGGACGGCGGTATCCGCACCCATGGTGATATTGCTAAATCAATCCGCTTTGGCGCCACGATGGTTATGATTGGCTCGCTATTTGCCGGCCATATCGAAAGCCCAGGTAAGCTGGTAGAAGTAGATGGAGAGACCTTCAAAGAGTATTATGGCTCTGCTTCGGAGTACCAAAAGGGTGAACACAAGAATGTCGAAGGAAAAAAGATTCTTCTGCCAACGAAAGGTTCTCTTAAAGATACTCTGCTTGAAATGGAGCAGGATCTTCAAAGTGCTATCTCTTATGCCGGTGGACGCGATTTGGAGAGTTTGCTGCATGTTGATTATGTCATTGTCAAGAACTCAATCTGGAATGGCGACGCTATCTAGGATATATAAGAAAGGCTCACTTATTTCTCAAATAAGCGAGCTTTTTCCAATTATCTAAAGATTTTCTTTGAGGAAGCTCAGAAAGCTTTGAACAACTCGTGCCAACTGACTGTGCCTCTTCCAGATCAGGTAGAGGCTGATAGCTGGTAAGTCATCGGTAAGCGGTATGAATGTTAAGGGACTAGTTGGACTATCAGTATTGACGAGATTGGGCCAAGCAATTGCGATTCCCATACCAGACTCGACCATAAGACTGGCGTTATAAACGAGATTAAATGTAGCAGCCAACTTTGCTTTTTTCCCAATCCTTTCAAGAAATAAATGTCTGGCTTCCTTCTGATTGGTGATAATAAGAGGGTAAGGCTCAAGATCCTTCAACTGAAGACTTTTTTGATTTGCCAATGGATGAGCTTTTGGCAGGAGAGCACCCCAAGTTTCCTGAGATGGCAAAGGCATGCTCTTGAATTGTTCATGGTTGACATCTCTCGTAACGATCCCTAAATCCAAGATACCGGCATTAATTTTTTCGATGATGTCATCGGCGTTGCCGCTGGTCACATCAAATCTGGTATTAGGGAATTCCTCTTGGAAAGCTTTAGCTTGGTCGATGACCGTTTTAATGGACCGTCCTTCAGCAGCACCGATAGCGATCGGCCCTGAGATGGGGCCCTTATCGACTAGATTGTTAGTGGTTTTATCAACTAGCGATAGGATTTCCAAGGCCCGATTGTAGAGGTAGTGACCATCCTCAGTCAGGCTTATTTCACGACTCCCGCGATGGAGGAGCTGGGTACCAAGTTCTTCCTCTAAATCCTTCATTTGACGTGAGAGGGTTGGTTGGGTAATGTGCCGCTTCTGGGCGGCTTTGGAAATCGATTTTTCTTCAGCAATGGTCACAAAGTATTGTAAAACACGTATATCCATAATTAGTCATAGTCCTTTCTAAGCTAGTATACCATGAAAATTCAATATATGCTTAAAAGGCATTCTATAAATACAATATAAGTATTTGTAATGGCATAGTTGTTGGCTTATACTATAGTTACCAACAAAGAATTTAAGGAGAATGATTATGACTGAACAACGTTTTAACCTGACACAGGAATGGGATAAGGTTTTTCCAAAAAGCAATCACGTGAATCACCAAAAGGTGACCTTTCAAAACCATTTTGGTATCACCTTGGCGGCGGATTTATATGTTCCCAAGAATGCTAATGGTAAATTGCCGGGACTGGCAGTAGCTGGACCTTTCGGGGCTGTCAAAGAGCAGTCTTCAGGACTTTATGCTCAAGAAATGGCAGAGCGCGGCTTTGTAGCTATGGCCTTTGACCCGTCCTATACTGGCGAATCCAGTGGTTTTCCACGTTTTATGCAATCACCGGATATCAATACGGAGGATTTCCAAGCAGCAGTCGACTATTTGAGTACCAGTGACTTGGTTGATGCTGAAAAAATCGGTATCATCGGTATCTGCGGCTTTGGCGGGATTGCCCTTAATGCAGCAGCTATTGATCCTCGCATCAAAGTGACGGTCGTCTCAACCATGTATGACATGTCGCGAGTGGCTGGAAACGGCTATTTTGACGATGCAGATAATGAAGAAGCTCGTTACCAACAACGTTTGAGCCTAGCTAAGCAACGGACAGCTGACTATAAAAATGGCAGCTATGCCCTTGCCGGCGGGGTTGTGGATCCCTTACCTGAGGATGCACCGCAGTTTGTCAAAGACTATTACGCCTACTACAAACAACCGCGTGGTTACCATGCCCGCAGTGTCAACTCAAACGATGGCTGGGCTATTCAAGCCAATACCAGCTTTGCTAATACACGTTTTCTCTACTACAGCGATGAAATCCGAAATAGCGTTCTCCTTATTCATGGAGATGCTGCCCACTCCTACTATATGGGTAAAGATGCTTTTGCCAAACTCAAAGGCGACAACAAGAAGATGATTACTGTCAAAGGGGCAAGCCATGTTGATCTCTATGACCAAAAGGATAAGATTCCGTTTGATGACATCGAAAATTTTGTCAAAGAAAACCTATGATAAAGCGTTTTTTTACTCTAGGTCTCATCTGCTGGGTAGCTGTCAGCTTATGCGCCTGTCAGCAGCCCAAAAAAGCAGCAGAACCTGATTTAGCGGCGCATCAATCTCGTACGACCAAAGAAGAGAAAAGGGATAAAATGACAGATCACATTACTCTGAAACTCAAAAATCAGACAATTTCTCTGGAATTGGAGGATAATCAAGCTACTCGCACCTTAGTAGATAAATTATCGCAGAAGGATATCGAAATTTCTCTATCCGATTACGGCGGTTTTGAAAAAGTTGGAGATTTGCCTTTTTCTCTGCCAGCCGATGACACCAACCAAACAGCTGAAAGCGGCGATGTCATGCTCTATCAGGGGGATAAACTGGTGATTTTTTACGGTTCTAACAGCTGGTCTTATACGAAACTTGGTCACATTTCAGGATACTCAGGCAAGGAGCTGCAGCAGCAGTTGGGGCAAGGAAAGGTGACCCTCAGCTTGTCTTTAAAGGACTAGAGGTGTTGTGAAATTTACCTAACTAATAAATAGTAAAATAGGATTGGAACCATACTGGCTCCAGTCCTTATTTTTATGGTATTTGCTATATTCCGTTTAATTTTAGACTGCTGACAAATTGCTCCACTTACCTTAAGTCACTAAAAATTGCATTTCAGCTGTAATGTGATATTTACTATTAAGTTTTAAAATTTGTTTGGTCTAGCATAGGGTGAGAGTAGTTGCCTTTTCTAGTTGAAATTATCATCAATAAGATAATTAAAAGCAGTTCTGATGAATTCTGAAAAATTAGTACAGCTGAAAAAGTTTCCTTTTCAATGTTCTGCTGATTGGGTAAATCTTTGACAAAGGTCTTTTTGTGTACTATGATTTAAATGGCAATAAGTTTTAGATAAAAGTAATTATGATAGAAATTTAGTCCTAATAGTTTGCTTTTAAGTGACTAACTTATTTTAGATAGAAATAAAGGAGATTGGAAATGCCGGGTAAGGATGGGGGATATCTGACACTCAAGATACGATTATTAAATGGGCGACTGTTTAATCGCTATCTCGCAATGGATCAGCGAGCGCTGTATAAGGCAGAGCAAGGGAAGATTTTATCTGCTCTCTGGGAGCGGCAGCCCCAAACAGCAACGGATTTGGCGAGGGTGACAGGACTGGCTGCCAGCAGCTTATCCTTGATGCTAAAGCACTTAGAAGAACAAGGCTTGATTACAAGCCTTGCCTCTGAAAGTGACAAGCGCAAGCGCTATTATGAAACAACCTCACTGGGACGGAGTCAGCAAGAAGTGGGTCAGTCTGTCAGTCAAAAATTGAGTGATGTCTTTTATCGAGGTTTTACAGAAGAGGAAATTACGGCTGTTGAAGGTTATCTTCAACGTATCCTCAATAATCTGGAATCTGAGGAAGAAAGGTACAGCAGGCACTAAGGAGGAAGTTATGAAAGCATTTGTTGTGGAAAAAGCGGGCGGCCCTGAGGTTCTTCAGTTAAAGGAAGTTTCTAAACCTAAGCTAAGGAGAGGCTGGTCGCTGATTAAGGTGAAGGGATTCGGTGTCAATCGCTCAGAAATCTTTACGCGGCAGGGTTATTCACCCAGTGTCACCTTTCCGAGAATTTTAGGGATAGAGGTGGTCGGACTAATAGAGCAAACGACCGATGAAAAACGTTTACCAGTTGGGCAAACGGTGGTATCACTTATGGGTGAGATGGGCAGAGATTTTGATGGCAGTTACGCAGAGTATGTGTTGGTTCCTAATCATCAAATCTATCCTATTGAGACTAGGTTAGACTGGACACGGTTAGCTGCCGTTCCTGAAACTTACTATACCGCGTTTCTGGCGATGAAAAATCTACAGCTAAAGGCTGAGGATGCCGTCCTAGTCCGTGGTGGTACGAGCGGTTTAGGTCTGGCCTTTTTGCAGTTAGCTAAGGCGAAATATCCACAGATGATCATAACGGCTACGACGAGAGTCCTGTCTAAAAAGTCCCAGTTAAAAGAGCTGGGATTTACAGACATTATTGAGGATAGAGATGGTCAGTTGCAGACTAAGCAAAGCTACAGCAAAATACTGGAACTGGTTGGCCCCGCAACGATTATGGATAGCCTTGGTCACTTGCGGCCTTTTGGTATTGTTTCAAGTGTCGGCCAACTCGGGGGTAAATGGTTTTTAGAAGATTTTGATCCCATTATGGCTCTACAAAATCATAAGTATCTGTCAACGGCCTATTCAGGCCTTGTTGATGAAGGGACTGTAAAGGAACTGTTTGCCTATATTGACGATTACAAGCTTGATGTCAAACCAGCGGGAATTCACCGCTTAGAAGACCTTCCAGATATTCACCGTCAAATGGATGAACGCGACAATCTTGGAAAACATGTTGTTTTATTAGATGAGGCCCAAAATGACACAAAAATCTCTATTTGATCAAGATATGGAAGCGACTGCCCCCTTAGCTAGTTGTGTGCGCCCAAAGACTTTGGATGATTTTATCGGCCAGAAACACTTGGTGGGAGAAGGTAAATTTTTACGCCAGATGATCGATAGCAATCAGATTGCGTCGATGATCTTCTGGGGGCCGCCTGATGTTGGTAAGACAACCTTGGAAACTAGGCCTGAAAGGCATCAACGGTCACATCTATTATAAGCCGCCAGAAGTAGGATTAAACAGCGTTTGAACTCTATTAAAGATTGGAAAAACAGTCATTCGACGAATTTTTGGGTAGTAGAAGGAAACGGCTCTCATTTAGATCGCTTTCCTTTGCAAAACCTATTATAGTAGCGGTAATAGGAATAGCAAAAGTATCATTTGATAACGGCTAAAAGGTATCGCGTCGACTAAGAGATTAAAAGTCATTTTCTCCTTAACCATCTGCATTGCCTGCCCTAAAAGCTTGGCCTGCTTAATGTAAGACAGGTGCAGCGCTTCTAGTGAGGTTACTTGTTTTTTTAATGATCGGGTGCTATAATGATGAGCAAATCGGATGGATTCTCTAAAGAGGAGGGAGAAAGGTAGCCAAGTTACCTAGTTATCAAGTGCGAAGCTCTTAGATAACAAGTTGCTACCGTATCTTAGCGACTGAACACGCCTACACTCCTGCGAAAAAAGACTCACCTTCCTTGAATCTTTAGCGATTCATCGTCAGGTTCCCTATTTTTCTTTGGAGTGCTTAACGGCTTTGTATCTTAGTAACTGAACACGCCTACGACTCTGTGGAAAAAGATAAAGTCTCCTAGATGCCTACTGCATCTGCGTCGACTTTCCTATTTTCCTTTGAGTCGCTTAACGGCTTTGTATCTTAGTATAAGGAGGACTGCTATGCCTTATAATGAATTTCATCAAAAAATCGGAGAGTCTCTCCCGAACTTCACTCCCGGTGCTTTTCCAGATGTTGCGGTGCTTACTGGAAGGACAGTTGTCTTGGAGCACTTGGATGTTGAGAAGCATTTGGATGATATCTATGACTTTGCTGTTACCAATGGACAGCCACAAGATTGGACCTATTTACCTGTTGGTCCCTTTGAAACGCGTCACGAAGTGTCTGATTGGCTAGTGAGTTTATCGCACAAGACAGATGCCTATTTCTTTGCCATTCGAGATAAAGAAAGGGATAGAGTCGTCGGCCTCTTTTCTCTGATGCGTATCAATCCTGCCAACCGTACTATTGAAATGGGATGTGTTGTTTATTCTCCGGTCTTGCAGCATTCCATCGCAGCGACAGAAGCTCAATATCTGGCCATGTCTTATGTCTTTGAAGAGTTGCAGTATCGCCGCTATGAATGGAAGTGTGATGCTCTCAACCAGCGTTCGCATCAGGCCGCTCTTCGTTTGGGCTTTACCTTCGAAGGAACCTTCCGTCAGCACATGGTCTATAAGGGACGCAGCCGTGATACGAATTGGTTCTCCATTCTTGATAAGGAATGGCCTGCTCAGAAAGTACGCTTTGAGCGGTGGCTCTCACCCGATAATTTTGATGCCAACGGCCAACAGAAAAGATCTCTGCAAGATTAGATATAGCAGAGATAACAAATAAAAAAGGCTCTTTGTCAACTGTAGTGGGTGACTTATAGCTAAGCACGAGAGGAGATAAATTTTGTCTTCTCTTTTTCTATGTTCAAAGCGAGGTAAATGCGTTTTTTTAAGCTGTCGAAGTTTCTGAATCCAAAAGCATTGCGCTTGATGTCTTTGATGAGTTTGTTAGTAGCTTCTAACTTGGCGTTAGAATAAGGAAGTTCAATGGCATTGGTAATAAAATCCTTATAGCGACTGACAGTGTTCAAAGCAACTTTGAAGGTGTGATTGAGATACGGTAACGTATCATAGATGAGGTCAAAAAATTGCTTGGTATTCTTCTCCTGCAAGTGAAAAAGGAGCAGCTGGTAAAGGTCATAATAGCCTTTTAGTTCAGGGACTAGCTTGACTATCATCTTATTGAGACATTGTTTAGGCGTCAGCGTTTCTCTAAAAGTCCGAGAGTAGAAAGTGTTAAAAGAAAGTTTCCGGCTATCTTTTAGAAAGAGCTTCCAGTGATATTTAAGAGCGCGGTATTCAAGGGATTTCTTATCCCATTGATTCATGATCTGGACTCTTGTTTGATTGAGCGCACGACTCATGAGCTGGACAATATGAAAGCGATCGAGGACAATTTTAGCTTTAGGAAATAGTCGTTTAATGAGAGGAATGTAACTTCCGGACATATCGACCGTGACGACTTTGACCCTATTTCTGGCTTCCTTAGAGTACTTAAAGAAATGATTTCGAATGGTTGCTTGTCTTCTGTTATCGAGAATAGTGATGATTTTCTTGGTCTTGAAATCTTGAGCGATGAAAGCTAGTTTGCCTTTTTGATAAGAGAATTCGTCCCAGGAGAGAACTTCTGGTAACGTGGCGTAATCCTCTTGGAAATGACATTGGTTGAGCTTGCGATAGACGGTAGAGGTAGAGACAGCCAACTTAGAAGCGATATGGGTTAAAGCTTCTCTGTTGAGTAATAGCTGAGCCACCTTCAGTCTCACCATCTCAGAAATTTGGCAATTTTTCTTAACAAGATTGGTTTCAGATACAGTGACTTTACGACAGACTTTGCATTGAAATCGTCTCTTTTTCAAACGAATGAGACTAGGGAAGCCACCAATTTCGATAAAGGGGATTTTAGAAGGCTTTTGGAAATCGTATTTGATCTGTTTTCCTCTGCAATGTCTGCATTTCGGAGGGTGATAGTCAAGAGTTGCCATGACGTCGATATGAGTATTGTGCTTAATGACATGATTTAAGGTAATATTTTTATCTTTGATTCCGATGAGTTGTGTGGTATGATTGAGGTGTTCCATAAGAGTCTTTCTAATGAGTTGTTTGAATGCTTTTCATTATAAGTCTTGTGGGACTTTTTTTGTACTCAAAAAGCCCTATAACTTCCTAAGTGGAGTTACCCACTACAGAAATTATAGAGCCATAAAAAAACACTTCTGATTCTAGGGTACTAGATGCTAACAGGAGTGCTTTTTATTTACCTGATTGATAATGAGTGCAGTGCTTAATGCTCATGTGAACTTTGTTAACAAATAAGGTATGATTTAATAATTTTTTATTATCAGTTTCGAGTTTTCTAGCTATCCTCGTTTTACAGACTTGTGACTAGATGAGGAGCGGATTTTCATTATACCTCTTTTAATCATTTCTGCTATAAAGCCAGTGGACAGACGTTTTGAAATGTTTTAGTCTTCTTTTTTAGGATCTTACTCGTCTAGAACCGATTAGAATTCTTGACATTCTGCTATATCAGTTTTAAACTACAAATGTAAACAAAACTACAGTTGTAGTTTGAATTGAGGAGGTATAGCGATGCCTGATGTAACTGGAAGTGAGTGGTAAATCATGAGGGGTGTTTAGGCTTACGAAGGATTGTCTTACTTCAGCTATTTAGCCATACTAAGATGCTGTTTTAATAAAGTACCAGATTGATGGTCCAGATTTATCTATAGTATAACTGACATCAAAACCTTAATGCTCTTACTTAAAGAAAAAGTAGCACTCAAAATATTCCAGTGTCAGTGCCTTTAGAGTCAATGCCATTATCATAATTTTTAAAAACTAAAAGGAGTCTGTTATGAATCATCAACACAATCATCACATGGATAGGTCTCATTCTTCACATGCGACTCACCACAGTCATGGGGGTGGAATGGCTCATAGTGGCCATGCTGAAATGTTCAAGAAAAAGTTTTGGGTAAGTCTTATTCTATCTCTTCCTGTGCTATTTTTATCACCAATTATGGGGTTGAAACTACCGTTTCAATTTATCTTCCCTGGGTCCAATTGGATAGTATTAATTCTCTCGACAGCTGTATTTTTCTATGGCGGGATGCCCTTCATTACTGGTGCTAAAGATGAAATCAAGGCGAAAAGTCCTGGTATGATGACCCTGGTTGCTATGGGGATATCTGTTGCTTATTTCTATAGTGTCTATGCCTTCATTGCCAATAACTTTATCGGAGGCGATCATGTTATGGATTTCTTCTGGGAATTGGTGACACTGGTAGTTATTATGCTATTAGGTCACTGGATTGAGATGAAGGCTATATCCAATGCAAACTCTTCACTAGAGCAATTGGCCAAGCTTTTACCCGATGAAGTTACTCGTATCACCGATGGTAAGGAGGAGAATGTAGCTCTCGAAAACGTAAAAGAAGGCGATGTTCTCTTAGTACGTGCCGGTGATAAAATGCCTGCTGATGGAATCATCGAATCTGGCTCAACAATTGCGGATGAATCAGCCGTTACCGGTGAATCTAGGGGAATTATTAAAGATGTAGGAGATAGTGTCATCGGAGGTTCTATTAATGGCAATGGGACTATTCAAATGAGGGTAACTGGTACTGGAGAAAGCAGCTTCCTAGCTCAAGTCATGGAGCTGGTACGAAAAGCGCAGGATGAAAAGTCTCATTTGGAAGTCCTTTCCGACAAGGTGGCCAAATGGTTATTCTATGTGGCCGTTAGTGTTGGTATTGTGACCTTTATCGTTTGGTTGTTGATAGCAGATTTGCCAACGGCACTTAAATTTACAGTGACAGTACTGGTTATCGCCTGTCCACACGCTCTGGGATTAGCGATTCCGCTTGTCGTTTCTCGTTCAACATCAATGGCTGCTCAAAACGGACTATTATTAAAACGTCGCTCAGCTCTCGAAGTTTCCAGTCATCTAAATAAAATGGTTTTAGACAAAACTGGTACTTTGACAGAAGGAAAATTCGATGTTACAGGTGTTGAACAGTTCTCCCACTACACTGCTGAAGATGTTTTAGCTTTTTACGGAGCACTAGAAAAAACATCAAATCACCCTATCTCAACCAGTATTGTTAACTATATTTCTGAACGCAACATTCCCGTAAGGGATGCACAGGAGACAGAGAATATCTCTGGTAAAGGAATTCGAGGTCTAATTGATAATAAAGAAGTCCAAATTTTAAGCTACAAAGCCATCAAACTCCTTGGATTTAATATTGATCCAAAAGTTATCAAACCTTATCAAGAACAGGGAAATACATTAACCTTTCTTATTGTCGACGGTATATTGGCAGGTATGATTGCTCTGGGTGATACTGTTAAATCTGATTCAGCCGAATTTATTAAGTCACTAAAAAATCATGGGATTACCCCAATCATGATGACTGGAGATAATAAAGACTCAGCTAAGGCTGTTGCTGACTACTTAGGAATCACAAACTATTTCGCAGAGATGTTACCAAGCGATAAAGAAAAAAAGGTAGCCGAGTTAGTGGCTCAGGGAGATCAAGTAGCCATGGTAGGCGATGGGATCAATGATGCACCAAGCTTAGCCAGTGCCACTCTTGGCATTGCAATAGGGGCAGGTACTGATATCGCTATCGAATCTGCAGATCTTGTCTTGACCAATAGTAGGTTAAAGGATATCTTATACTTTTTAGATCTAGCCAAAAATACAAGAAGAAAAATGGTACAAAACTTGATTTGGGGAGCTGGCTATAATATTCTGGCTATTCCATTAGCTGCTGGAATATTAGCCCCAATCGGATTTATCTTAAATCCAGCTGCTGGTGCTATTCTCATGTCATTATCCACGGTTATTGTTGCGATTAATGCGATGACCCTGAAAATGAAAGGACAAGGATAGGAAAAGACATCGTGTAGGGCCTCCTCAACTCTAAGGTAAAATCCGGCTAACGTTTTATACAAAGGACTTACCTATTCGTATTAGTAATCCGAATCTTTTCTCAGTGGTGCGGATATTCATCATATTGCTTTAAAATCTGAGAGTGGGACAAAATATTGTAAACTTATTTAAGAAATAAGTATAGGTAAGTTTCTTAAAAAAGGTAGCACTCGTGCGTCTCATCAGTGATTCCTTGAGAAAGGGTAAGCAATGACTAAAAAATATCTATACGTTACCCAAGGAAATTAAGAAATATATCATATCTCCTATTTGCTAGTTACTTCCTTCATCCTTAAGCTACACTGCTATGAGGGAGGGAGTAAAGAGAGAGGTGCTGGCTTGTCTGTTTCAAATTTCCTTGTAGTAGAGAGGTGGACCAGTAGGGGAAATATATCGAAATAAATAGAAAAAAGAATGGACTGTTGAATAAATACGCTTTGAGCGGTGGCTTTCACCTGATAACTTTGATGCTAACGGCTACCAGAAAAGGTCTCTGCAAGATTAGATATAGCAGAGATAACAAATAAAAAGACACTTCTGATTCTAGTTTACTAGATGCTAACAGAAGTGTTTTTTTATCTTCTTTATAGATAGGCTTTTACATTATGACACATTTGTATTAATTGATAACCGAGTAATTGTTTTTGTAGGAGTGGTAAGATCGCTTTTATGGAAGAAGTGTGGGAGTGTGTTGGGAGAGCATTTCAGAAGTGAAGATCATTGACAATTTCAGCATGTTATTTTACTATCTAATTGAATAATATAGGAGTCAATAATATGCAGGAAACAATCAACCATTATAAAACTAATCTATACAAGGCTTTATCTCATTTGACCAAAGGATTGGGTAGTGAGAAGCGGATTGAAATTTTAAATATATTATCACAGGGCCCTAAATCGGTAGAGGGGATTGCACAAGCAACTGGCCTTTCGGTTGCTAATACATCACGACACCTTCAAGTGCTAAAAGACAGTCATTTAGTAGTGACGCACCGCAATGGAAATTATATTCGTTATAGTTTGGCTTCAGAAAAAGTGGCTCAGCTTATCCTTTTATTATTTGATGTAGGTGAGGAGCAGCTTGCTGAAGTTCGTGCTATTGAGAAAGATTATGATCAAGCGGCTGGAGTTAGCCAACTAACTTTGGATAAGGCAGTGGAGATGTCTGAGCAGGCAGATGTTGTCTTGGTTGATCTTCGACCAGCTGAGGAGTTTGAAGCTGGGCATCTGCCAAGAGCGCTGAATCTACCGATTGACGAGTTTGCTCAGAGAAAAACGAAGCTGCCAAAAGATAAAAAAATTATCCTCTACTGTCGTGGTCGTCAATGTGGTTACGCTAATCTAGCTGCCCAAGATTTACAGAACATGGGCTATCAAGCTTTTAGCCTTAATCGAAGTTTTGCAGATTGGAAATGGGGCACAGGTTTAGCCATCAAATAAGTCAATGTAAAAAGTAGTTTGCTAAAAAGTCAACTACTTTTTTTAGTACAGTTGAGCAAAATAGTTGATCTTTTATTGAAACATGCTATAATTCAATTATTCAATTAAATGATTGAATATAAAAATGCTGTTTTTTTTAAAACTCTATTCAACGAATTAGTTGAATATCATAGAGGAGGCTATCATGACAAAACAACTAACAACTGAAACTTTTGCACAAGAAATCCAGGCTGGTGTCACATTGGTAGATTTTGGTGCGACCTGGTGCCCACCATGTAAGATGATTGAGCCAGTCGTAGAAGAGTTAGCGCAGGAATTTGACGGGAAAGCCAGCGTGACTAAGGTTGACGTCGATCAATCACCTGAGCTAGCCCAATTGTTCAATGTCCGTTCCATCCCTACCCTTATTTTCTTTAAAGATGGAAAGCCGGTCGATGCAACAATCGGTGTTCAATCTAAAAAAATTCTGGCCGATAAGTTGGCCAGTCAATTATAGGAGAAGGTTATGTACGATGCGATTATTATTGGATCAGGTCCTGCCGGATACACGGCAGGGATTTATCTGAGCCGTTCTGGTTTAAAGAATCGGTTAATTTCAGGGTATTCTCAGGGAGGTCAGTTGACAACGACAACTCTAGTTGAAAATTACCCTGGTTTTAAAGAAGGTGTAGATGGTAATGAACTTGTTGAAAGCATGCGCCAACAAGCCGAGCAATTTGGGACTGAAATGACCTTTGGTTTGGTTGAAAATATTGAAGGAGATGTTTCCCCATTTACCATTCATCTGGATAATGGAGAGGCCCTTCAAACCAAAGCGGTCATTATTGCGACAGGTTCCAGTGCTAAGTACCTAGGAATTCCTGGCGAAGAAGAAGTGATTGGAAAGGGTGTCAGTGCTTGTGCAACCTGTGATGCCTTCTTTTATAAAGAACGCGAAATTGTCGTGGTCGGTGGAGGTGATGTTGCCATGGAAGAGGCGATCTTTCTAACCAAGTTTGCTTCCAAGGTGACCCTTGTGCATCGTCGAAAAGAGTTAAGAGCATCAGATATTATGGTTCAGCGGGCAAAAGCCAATGATAAGATTCATTGGATGCTCAACTACACCCCGCTTGAGGTCCAGTCAGACATGCTAGGTATGACTGGACTTGATCTCAAAGATAACGAGACGGGAGAGGTGGTTGACCTCAAGGCAGATGGTTTGTTTGTAGCTATCGGACACCATCCAAATACTGAATTTTTACAGGGTAAGATCGCCTTAGATGATAAGGGCTATATCAAAACAGAACCAGGAAATTCAAAGACAACAGTAGAAGGTATTTATGCAGCAGGTGATGTCCAAGATCCTAAGTATCAACAGGCGGTAACAGCAGCTGCTAGTGGTGCCATTGCTGCTCTAGATGTTTTGGAGTATCTCAACCAATGACTCAAGATAGTATCACATCAACTTTGGAATTAAAAGAACTTGTCTCAGCGACAGCTCGTCTTGCGCTCTTAGTCTCTGCCAATCAGTGCAGTCTCTCTCCCTTAGGGCAAAGAGCCTTGATGAAAGAAGCAAGAGACCGTAATCTCCCTCTTTATCAAGCAGATATATTTCAAGTCCCTAAACTGATTCCCTTATACGGACTAAATCCAAACCAAATCAGTTTACTCATCTTTGAGCAGGGGCAGTTGATGGCAAAGGAGGTTGCCTAGTATGGCTAGAAAAACATTCAAGCAAGCTAAGAAAAAGAAATTCGCTGTCCAAGAGTACAGCCGTTGCCAATCCTGTGGGCGACCACACTCGGTCTACCGCAAATTTCAACTCTGTCGGATTTGCCTACGTAGCAATGCTTATAAAGGAATGATTCCAGGATTGAAAAAAGCATCTTGGTAACAAGAAAGGAATTATCAATGGAAATTAGTTACTGGTCAGATATTGCCTGCCCATTTTGTTATATCGGTGCAGCTCGTATGAAACGGGCGATGAGAGAGGTGGGATTAGATCCCTATGATTTGGAAATGAAGGCCTTTCAATTAGATCCCAATGCGCCTTTAGAAACTGACGAAACCATGCAAACCCAATTTGCGGCCAGCCACGGGATGACCCAGGAGCAAGCCAAATTGCAATTTGAGCACATGGCTGCTATGGGTGAGGAGGAAGGCTTGCATCTAGATGTTGCTGGTGCTATTCCAACCAATACCTTCTCAGCCCACCGTTTAGTCAAATGGGCGCGCAAACGCTTGTCTAAGGAAGATCACCAAGGCTTGATCATGAAGCTCTACCAGCTCTATTTTGTAGATCATGTCTCAATCGCTGATAAGGAAGTCCTTGTCTCCGCTGCGACAGCAGTCGGTCTGCCAGCTGATGAGGTTTCAACTTTTTTAGATGGAACAGAGTTTTCAAGTGACGTGAAACAAGATATTCTTGAAGCTCACCAATCAGGTGTGCAAGGAGCACCCTTCTTTGTAATTAACCAGAAATATGGCATTTCCGGTGCTCAGCCCTATGACTATATGTTAGCAGCCCTTAAACAAATCCAAGCAGAAGAAGGAGAGGTTTAGAATGAAAGAATTTAAATTAGATCTTTTTGAATCTACTGGAGCCAACGAAAACGGTATCGGTCTTGTCTGTGGTATTGATGGCTGTGCCATTGATCCAGGCTTGCTTGAGTCAGTTGAACAAACCAGTGAGATGACACAGATTGAGGAAACAGACTGATGGAACTATCTGTGTTAAATTTAGTCCCTTTACGAACGGGGCAGTCTTACAAGGAAGCAATGGATGATATGGTAACCTTGGCTAAACAAGTGGAATCCTATGGTTACAAACGCTACTGGATAGCTGAGCACCATAACAGCAACATGATTGCGAGTAGTGCCACTCAGTTACTCATCCAAAGAACACTGGACCAGACTAAGGCTATTCGTGTGGGTTCAGGAGGGGTCATGCTACCAAATCATAGTCCCTATTTAGTTGCGGAGCAATACGGTACGCTAGAGACCCTTTACCCTGATCGTGTTGATTTAGGCTTGGGTCGTGCTCCTGGGACCGATATGCAAACAGCAAGAGCCATCCGTCGATCCGATGATTTAAATCCGGATTTTGAGACAGATTTACAAGCCTTAGCTAGTTATTTTAAAGATGAATCACCGGTTCATGCCTATCCAGCAGCAGGCTTAGATATTCCATTTTATATTTTGGGGTCTAGTACAGACTCTGCTTACCTAGCTGCTAAGCTGGGACGTCCGTATGTCTTTGCGGCGCATTTTGCACCAGCCATGATGGAAGAGGCGATTAGGATTTACCGTCAAAATTTCCAGCCATCGGACAAGCTAAAAACTCCCTACGTTATTTTAGCCTTAAATGCTATTGTGGCAGAAACAGATCAAAAAGCCCAGAAATTAGCCACCAGCCAAACTCAGACCTTTCTAAATATTATTACCAATAGCCATCAAGGTCTCCAACCTCCAAAGGAAAGTGATGATGAGGTCTGGCGTAATTATGTCAAAGCTGAAAAAGTTCCTCATTTTGGACCAGTGGCATTTGCTAAGGAAGATCTCATTTACCGTGAAAAGGCGGCTGTTAGACAAATGTCAGCAGTTACCCTCTTAGGCTCTCCCGAGACAGTCTCTCACCAGCTGGCAGATCTACAAACTAGACTAGCATTTGATGAAATCATGGTGAATAGTTTTATTTATGATCAGGCTGCCCAAGCAAAATCTTACCGCCTGCTAGCTGAGCTCGTACAAAAAGGTGTCACGTCACATGGATAAAAAACGAATCGAAGCCTTTTCAGATGCCATTTTAGCCATTATAGTGACCATTATGGCTTTGGAGCTACAGCTGCCAAAAGAACTAACGTTATCCGGCTTTCTTGAAATTCTCCCAATGCTTTTTGTCTATATCGCTAGTTTTTTACAAATTATGACAGTTTGGCTGTATTACCATGAGCTGTTCCAATCACTGGATCAGATGAGTTTTCGGGTCTTTGGTGCTAATAGTATCTGGTTACTAGCTGCTAGCCTAGTCCCTTTGGCAACCCGGGCTGTAGGGCAATACAGCGATAGTTTTGCAGCTCTAGTGTTTTATCTGATTGTGTTAGCGTTATGGGATCTGGCTTGGCTCCTTATGACAACCGTCTTACTAAAGACGACCACTAAGCAATTAACGAATAAAGAGCGACAGGCTCCCTATCGTTGGGCTAAACTTTATGGACTACAATTGCTCATTATTCTTGTCATTAGTTACCTCTGGCCTACCTTTATCCCATTTGGTCCCTTACTCATGATCGTTAATGTGATTTATGGCTTCTTAAGCAACCAAGGTAGTTAGCCAGAAGACTTACCAAGCTGAAATCATGAAAGAGTGATAAGCTCTCTATTGGTAAAAATATTATTAGCTGTCATCTGTGTGAGTTACAGAAATAGCCACTTTTGTGGCTATTTCAGACCGAAGACAAACTTCTTTTTGGGAGTTTGTCTTTTTTTAAAAATTCTCTAGAAAAATATGGCCTGAGGTGACAATAACTAAGGTATTTACTTGAATTTGGTCAAAATAAAAAGGCCT
>NZ_JBZFUM010000023.1:0-39151 GCF_058314535.1 Streptococcus sp. ELY_125
TTTTATTTTGACCAAATTCAAGTAAATACCTTAGTTATTGTCACCTCAGGCCATATTTTTCTAGAGAATTTTTAAAAAAAGACAAACTCCCAAAAAGAAGTTTGTCTTCGGTCTGAAACGCTCCATCGGAGCGTCTTTTTCACATATAGAAATTATGATTAGTTTTTAGAAGCTTCTTGGAATTCAGGGTTCTTCCAAGCTTCATCAATAATTGCTTTTAATTCTTGAGCAGAAGCCTGCATTTTTTGTTTTTCTGCATCGTTCAATGGGATGTTGACAGGGCGAACAATACCATGGGCACCAACGATAGCAGGTTGACCAACAAAGACATCGTTAACGCCTTCATATTGACCGTCTTGGAAGACAGAGAGCGGCAGAACAGCATTTTCATCATCCAAAATAGCTCTTGTAATACGAGCCAGAGCTACAGCAATACCATAGAAGGTAGCTCCTTTTTTGTTGATGATAGTATAAGCAGCATCACGAACCCCTTCAAACAGATCAACTAATTCAGTTGCATTAAAGTTTTGGACATCCTGCAAGTAACTTTCAAGATTAACACCGGCTACGTTAGCGTGTGACCAAACAGCAAATTCTGAATCACCGTGTTCACCCATAATGTAGGCATGAACAGAACGTGCATCCACATCAAGCTTTTCAGCAAGAGCTTGACGGAAACGAGCAGTATCAAGAGATGTACCTGAACCGATAACACGTTCCTTAGGGAAACCTGAGAATTTCCATGTTGAGTATGTCAAGACATCAACTGGGTTCGCAGCAACCAAGAAAATACCATTGAAACCAGATTTAACAACTTCGGTAACGATTGATTTGTTGATGGCAAGGTTCTTACCAACCAAATCTAGGCGTGTTTCACCTGGTTTTTGAGGAGCACCAGCAGTAATAACGACAAGATCAGCATCTGCACAGTCTTCATATTTCGCAGCATAAATCTTTTTAGGTGACGTAAAAGCAAGTGCGTGGCTAAGGTCAAGTGCGTCACCGACAGCTTTTTCAAATAATTGAGGAATCTCGATAATACCAAGCTCTTGAGCGATACCTTGGTTAACGAGTGAGAATGCGTAAGATGATCCTACGGCACCGTCACCGACAAGGATGACTTTTTTATGTTGTTTAGTTGCAGTCATGTCTAAACATCTCCTTAATTTTTTTAGGCTTAAACCCATACGACTCTATCTTACCACCTTTTTCAGAAAATGTCACTAAGAAATCAAGCTATTGCTTTGATAAAGAGGCTGAGAGTGCTTGCTTTAAAAATTGAAAAGGGCTGAAAATGCTGAAAAGATACTGTTTTTATGGTATAATAATAAGGTATATCTAAACAGGAAAGAGATAGCTTTAATGCAAGACAGAAATCTAGTAGACGTTAATCTGACCAGTGAGATGAAAACCAGTTTCATCGACTACGCCATGAGTGTCATTGTTGCTCGGGCATTGCCAGATGTCAGAGATGGTCTCAAACCAGTTCACCGCCGTATTCTATATGGTATGAATGAACTGGGAGTCACGCCAGATAAGCCCCATAAGAAGTCTGCTCGTATTACAGGGGATGTTATGGGGAAGTACCATCCCCATGGTGACTCCTCGATTTATGAGGCCATGGTTCGGATGGCTCAGTGGTGGTCCTATCGGCACATGTTGGTGGATGGCCACGGAAATTTTGGCTCTATGGATGGCGATGGTGCGGCAGCTCAGCGTTATACTGAAGCACGTATGAGCAAGATTGCCTTGGAAATGCTCCGGGACATTAATAAGAATACAGTTGACTTCCAAGAAAACTATGATGGTAGTGAACGTGAACCCATGGTTTTACCATCACGCTTTCCTAACTTGCTTGTCAATGGGGCGACAGGGATTGCTGTTGGGATGGCAACTAATATCCCACCACATAACTTAGGTGAAGCTATTGATGCGGTTAAGCTTGTTATGGATAAACCAGATGCTACGACCAGAGATATCATGGAGGTCTTGCCTGGACCAGACTTTCCTACAGGTGCCCTTGTTATGGGAAAATCAGGGATTCACCGTGCTTATGAGACGGGCAAGGGGTCTATTGTACTGCGTTCGCGCACAGAAATTGAAACGACTAAATCAGGTCGCGAACGTATCGTTGTGACAGAGTTCCCTTACGGAGTTAATAAAACCAAAGTGCATGAACATATTGTTCGGTTAGCCCAAGAAAAACGTGTAGAAGGCATTACAGCTGTCCGTGATGAGTCCAGTCGGGAAGGTGTCCGCTTTATCATTGAGGTCCGTCGTGATGCCTCTGCCAATGTTATACTGAATAATCTCTTTAAACTAACAAGTTTGCAGACCAACTTTAGTTTTAATATGTTGGCGATTGAAAGTGGTGTGCCAAAGATTTTGTCTTTACGACAAATTATCGAGAATTACATTGCCCACCAAAAAGAAGTTATTGTTCGTCGGACTCAGTTTGACAAGGAAAAGGCTGAAGCTAGAGCCCATATTTTAGAAGGCTTGCTAATCGCTCTGGACCATCTAGATGAGGTTATTGCTATTATCCGTGGCAGCCAGACTGACGCAGAGGCTCAGGCCGAATTAATGTCGCGTTTTGATTTGTCTGAGCGGCAAAGTCAGGCTATTCTTGATATGCGTCTGCGCCGTTTAACCGGTTTGGAACGCGATAAAATTCAAAATGAATACAATGACCTCTTGGCTTTGATTGCTGATTTAGCTGATATTCTGGCCAAGCCAGAGCGAGTTGTTAATATTATTAAAGAAGAGATGGACGATATTAAGCGAAAATTTGCTGATGGTCGTCGCACCGAGCTGATGGTGGGGGAAGTGCTCTCACTGGAAGACGAAGATTTGATTGAAGAAGAGAATGTCCTGATTACACTCTCGAATAAGGGGTATATCAAACGCTTGGCCCAAGATGAGTTTAGAGCTCAGAAGCGCGGTGGCCGTGGTGTTCAAGGTACTGGTGTCAATGATGATGATTTTGTTCGTGACCTAGTTTCAACCAGTACCCATGATGCGGTGCTCTTCTTTACGAATCAAGGTCGAGTCTATCGCCTCAAAGGCTACGAAATTCCAGAATATGGTCGAACAGCCAAGGGATTACCGGTTGTCAATCTCTTGAAATTAGCAGAAGGTGAGACTATCCAGACGATTATTAGTTTGGAGCAGGGATCAGTAACTGAGAAATCCTTCTTCTTTACAACAAAACAAGGTTTGGTTAAACGAACAGGAGTTTCTGAATTTGCCAATATTCGCCAGAATGGTCTTAAGGCTCTTAATCTTAGAGAAGGTGATGAACTGATCAATGTCCTCTTGACTAGCGGTCAGGATGACATTATTATTGGAACGCAGTTTGGTTACTCTGTGCGCTTTAATGAGACTACTGTCCGCAATATGGGACGCAGTGCTACAGGTGTCAAGGGAATTACCCTGCGTGATGGGGACTTAGTTATTGGTGCCTCAGTCATCACCGAAAATCAAGAAGTACTGGTGATTACAGAAAAAGGTTATGGGAAACGCACCCAAGCGTCTGAATATCCTACTAAGGGCCGCGGTGGTAAAGGAATTAAGACAGCTAATATTACGGCTAAAAATGGTCAGTTGGCTGGTCTGGTAACCATCAGGGGTGAGGAGGATATCATGATTATGACTGATACAGGTGTTATTATTCGTACAGGCGTGTCTGATATCTCTCAAACCGGCCGCTCAACAATGGGAGTTAAGGTGATGCGTCTAGATGACCAATCCAAGATTGTAACCTTTGCGCTTGTCGACAATGAGGAAGAAGAAAAGGAAGGACAAGACACTGATGGCCAAGACTAATACGACACAGCATCACAGCCGTAAAAGACAGGATAAGTCGCGGGCTTCTGGAAAAAGGTCTCGTTCTTGGTTGCGTACGATACTGATTATTCTTCTTATGTTGCTTGGGTTGGCACTGATTTTTAACCGCTCCATTCGAAACTCAATAATTGCTTGGAATACAAATAAGTATCAAGTATCTAAGGTATCAAAGCAGACTTTGAATAAAAACAAGAAAGCAGACGTGACCTATGATTTTGATTCTGTAGAATCTATCTCTGCCCAGTCCGTTCTTTCCTCACAAATGGATGCTCAAAATCTGCCGGTTATCGGTGGTATTGCTATTCCGGATTTGGAACTGAACTTACCAATCTTTAAGGGGCTTGGCAATACTGAGTTATCGTACGGAGCAGGTACGATGAAGGAGAATCAGGTCATGGGGGGCGAAAATAACTATGCTTTAGCTAGTCACCATGTTTTTGGTGTCACTGGTGCTTCGAAAATGCTGTTTTCTCCCTTAGAAAATGCCAAGGAAGGTATGGAAATCTATGTAACGGATAAAAATACCGTTTATACCTATATCATTGCAGAGGTTAAAACAGTTGATCCGACGGATGTTGCTGTGATTGATGATACACCCGGTGCTAAGACTTTAACCTTAGTTACTTGTGACGATGCCGAAGCATCACACCGTATTATTGTCAGTGCTAATTATAAAGAAGAAACAGCCTATAATAAGGCCTCACCTAAAATCATTTCAGCCTTTAACCGTTCTTACAATCAATTATCGATGTAAGAAAAATCAGCTTCTGCAAGATGCAGAGGCTGATTTTGAATTTCTAAAAATAAAGGCTTGCCCACTTTGAAGGGGGAAGGCAGGCCTAGTATTTTCATGAAAATTGTTAAGGAAGCATCTCATTCATATTCAATAAAGCTTTGCTTCCTCTGATACTCATTTGATTTGAATCGGAATTTGATCTATCTGGAAAAACTATAAAAAGGGAGAGGACTCAAATACAATTTTTTGAAATTGATGAATCCTCTCACCCTCCCTATTTTGATAATTTTGTTTGGTTCAGTACTGACAAAACTTAAAATTTTATTCCTTAATAGCTTAGAAAGAACCACAATTCAGAAATAGCTCATCATACTAAAATGGGGAAGGAGCCCCTTACTATTGAATTATAGAATCGATATTTTTTAGCAATTAGGTAGTGAGATTAGTAGGCCTCACCGCCACAAAAGAAAATACTACCGCCGAGAAGACCAAATGCAGCAATTCCTGCGAGACATTGGCTAACAGCATCACCACCGTTAATCTCAGTTAAAAACTTTTCGTCTATTACATCAAATTGTTCAAATGCTAATGTTTTCATCATATAAAAACCTCCTTGTAAAAAATTTTATACCTTCCAAAGCGAGCGGTACCAATTCGTTTGTCAGATACATTTTCATTTTAGTATATCTTAAGTGAAATTCAAGAGGAGGAGTCTACTTGTTAGAAAGGCTTAGTTATTTCGTAAATACGATAATAATTTTCTCGAAGTTTACTTAAACATTGGGGGTCAAGCTTCTAAATAATCATAATAGAAAAACTAAGCATGACACCGAAAAGTAGAATAGAATGCAAGAATTAGGGAGTTCTTTAGCAGTGTTTTTCCTATGCTGATAATTTTCCAAGCTACCTTTTCCTTTAAAGATAAGTTATAATAAAAGAAAACAGTTTTGCATTCTTTAGTAGCTAGGTGAAAGGGAGATCGTATGCGGAAGTTTTTACAGGTAAGCTTTTATGAGCTATCATTTTATGTCGAAATTTTGATTTCTCTTATTTTAATGGTCGTTCTTGTCATCTCGACGGGCTCTTTGGCCATGAATGTTATGGGAATTTTTAATTCCCAAGCCTCTATCGAAGAGTATTTGCAGCATTTTCTCAATCAAGCTATGAGCATTGCTATCGGCGTTGAGCTGATAAAAATGCTGAGTAAGCATACCTCTGCCACCATCATTGAGGTTTTACTCTTTGCTATAGCTAGGCATGTTGTCATAGATCAAAGTAGCGGCCTGAATTCTCTGTGGAGTATTTTGGCTATTGTAGCCTTGTTTGCAACTCGTAAATATTTGTTTACTAATTTTGATGATTCTACTAATATTATTGTCCGGGGAAGTCAAAAGGTTAAGATTGCCAATATTTTAGCACGTGTCAATTTGGTTGGTGAGAAGGGTGAATTATTAAGGGATTTTGTTGTCCGTCACTTGGAGGCCGAAGAAAAGCATGTTACTATCGGCGCAGCTGTCTATTTAAATGATGTTGCCCTGCGGGTTGATAGTATGAAAAACGGTCTGATTACCAGAGTGGAAATCATAAAATCACTTTCATGATGTAATGATGTAACAAGCAAGTTCAAGTTTCTTCCCTTACGGTAACGCACTAGGCCTGTAGTAAGGAACCTCCTGGGTCGAGGCAATAAATAAGAAATAAGTTTTTCTATATATCGTAAGATTGTAAGCTAAAAAGGGTTTCCGGATAGGAGACCCTTTTCTTGTCTAGGATTTGATCTAATCAAATTAGCCAACGAAGGCATTAATTTCAGACTCAATTGCTGCGATTTTAGCTTTAGCATCTTCTTGTGAAGTACCGACTGTAGCAATATAAAATTTAATTTTTGGTTCGGTACCAGATGGGCGTACGGCAATCCAAGCGTCATCTGCTAGGCTATATTTAAGGACATTGCTAGGCGGAGTGGTCAATTTTTCAACGACACCATCTTGACTGGTCGCTGTTAACTCAAGGAAATCCTCTGTCTTGATAATATCGGTATGATTAAATTGTTTAGGAGCATCCTTGCGAAATTTATCCATGATTTTCTTGATTTCAGATGCGCCATCAACACCTGAAAGAGTAACAGAGATGGTTTTCTCTGCATAGTAACCATACTCTTTGTAGATTTCAGCGATACCGTCTGCTAAGGTCATGTCCCGAGAGCGATAGTAGGCTGCGATTTCAGCGACAATGAGGACAGCTTGAATAGCGTCTTTATCGCGTACAAACGGTTTAATCAGATAGCCGAAACTTTCTTCAAAGCCAAACATATATGTGTGATTATGTTTGTCCTCAAATTCCTGAATCTTTTCAGCGATGAATTTGAAGCCAGTTAGGACATTGAACATGGTAGCTCCGTAACTTTCAGCAATCTTGGTAACCAATTCGGTCGATACGATTGATTTAGCTAGAGCAGCATTAGCAGGCAGAGTGCCAGCTGTTTTATGAGCCTCTAAAATATACTTAGCAATCAAGGCACCGATTTGGTTGCCTGTTAGATTAAGATAAGAGCCATCAACTTGACGAATTTCAACACCGAGACGGTCTGCATCGGGGTCAGTAGCCACCAAAACATCAGCATCAGCCTGACGTCCCAAATCTTCAGCTAGAGCAAAGGCTGATTGGTTTTCAGGATTTGGCGATTTAACTGTTGAAAAATCAGGGTCAGCGACCGCCTGAGCTTCGACAACCTGAACAGAGTCGAAACCAGCCTGAGCCAGCGCGCGGCGAGTCAACATTTCACCTGTACCATGCAGAGGTGTGTAGACAATCTTCATATCCTTGCCGTACTCATCAATAAGATTTTGGTTAATGTTGACAGCTTTGACTTCTTTAAGATATTCCTTATCAACATCTTCACCAATGACTGTGATAAGGCCTGCTTCCTTAGAAGTTTCAAGTTCAGCTAACTGAATATCAAAAGGATTATCAATTGAACGGATAAAATCAGTCAGGGCATCAGCATCAGCTGGCGGCATCTGACCACCATCTTCACCATACACTTTATAGCCATTGAATTGCTTAGGATTGTGACTGGCAGTTACCATGATGCCAGCAAAGGCTCCAAGGTGGCGGACAGCGAACGATAGTTCAGGTGTAGGACGGAGACTTTCAAAGACATAGGACTTGATACCGTGCTGTGCCAGTACTTGAGCCGATTCAAAGGCAAATTCTGGGGAAAAGTGGCGAGAATCATAGGCAATAGCAACACCACGCTGTTTAGTAGCATCCCCCTTTGTTTCGATAAGTTTGGCTAAGCCTTCGGTGGCCTGACGTACCACGTAGATGTTGATACGGTTAGTACCGGCACCAATAATGCCGCGCATACCGGCGGTTCCAAACTCAAGGTTAGTATAAAAAGCGTCCTCCTTGGTCTTTTCATCCATGCTGACGAGTTCGTCGCGGAGATAGTCAGGAAGAGCCGCAAAATTAAGCCATTTTTGATAGTTTTCAGTATAAGTCATGATTGCCTCCTCTATATTTTTAACCGCTTTCATTATATCATATCAGCAGGATGACTTCAAGATTGGGGAAAGCCACTAAGCGTGGGGTCATATTCACCGCTTCCTGCTATATCGCAGGGAAAGCGCTTTTTACATTCTCTTTCTCTTAGCAAGAGCGGGAGGACAGTCTGCTTTTATTAGTTGATTTGAACGAGCAGTTTGGCAGGGTGATTGATTGTTACCTTAGCAACAAATAGAAAAGTGAGAGAATTTAAATCCTTTGAGTTGCTGATTTCTTATAGATCATCTGATAACTTCATGATTTTGTGGGTATGACAAAGTCATCAGAGCTATGTGCCTTAAATCCAAGGTTTTTGTTGCCCCTTGTTTTAAGTCATGTTCGGGCATTAAAAAACATCAGCACTGATCAATGCTGATGCGATGGAGAAGTGTAATAGTTAATATTTTAAGCGCTGAAGTACAGGTACTGTAGCAGTTGTAACTACAGCCGCGATCAACATTTCAGCAATAGCATTGTTAGTGAAAACAGCAGCTAGAAGTGTTTGGATATTGCCGGAATACACTCCCGAGAAGAGAAGATAAATTCCTAAAAAGACAAAAACGGTATTGGTCAGAGCTCCTGATAGTCCTGAAAGGAACAGTCCTGTACGAGTGGATAATACTTTATAGATAAAATAAGGAAAAATACCGATTAAGATGCGTGGAATTAGGGCAACGATCAAGGATCGCCAGTTACCATCGGGTGCAAAGGGAGAGAAGAGGTAGCTGGTTGGAAGGATGATGATGCTGTTGCGAACAACACTCATTATTCCCATGAAGCCACCGAGAGTGGCGCCGATTTTAGGACCGTAAATAATAGAGGCTATAATAACAGGGATAGAAGTAATGCTTGGTTTAATAGGAAGTGGAAAGGCTGCAAATATCATCTGGCTGATAAATTCAATAACAACCATTGTTGCTAAAAGCAGTGAAATCTGTGCAACTTGACGCGATTTATTTTTCTGATTCATCTAGAGCCTCCTCGATGACTTCTATAATATCTGACAGTTCAGCTAGGGCACCGCGACCGATATCGCCGCAGGCTAGCAGACTGGACCGTGGCTGAATTTCTTGATAGCCAACCTCATTTAAAATAGATAGATTACGCTGAGTTAAAGGGTTGTCATACATTTTTGTATTCATAGCTGGGGCTATGAATTTAGGAAGATCGTTTGGGAGTGCAAGGGCTGTTGCGGTGATCATGCTGTCTGCTAAACCGTTAGCCAGCTTGGCGATAGTGTTAGCAGAAGCCGGAGCTAGAACAAAGAGATCAGTCTCTTTACCAAGCTCAATATGATTGATACGGTCTGCTACCTTCTCTTCCATGACATTGGTATAGACCGGATTTTTGGACAGCACTTGCAAGGTCAGCGGTGTGATAAACTTGGTAGCTGCCTCTGACATTATAATCTGTACATTGTAACCTAATTTTTTTAGCTGACTGGTTAAATCAGCCGATTTGTAGGCTGAAATAGAACCCGAAACAGCTAGTAAAATAGTTTTAGCCATGTGTTACCCTTTCTAAAATTAGAGCAGCAATAGCCTCTTTGGTATCTGCTCTGAACTCCTCAGTCTCAGAGACCAAATAGCCTACATGCTTATTAAAACCAATATCATTAAGGTCATTGGCAAGAATATAATCAGCATGATTCTTAATCAGGCTCTCACGAGCAACTGCAATCAGTTCTTCATGGGGGGCACCTACTAAGAGTTTAAAACCTACAAGCCTGATAGCTGGGTTCCAAGACTTAATCAGGCTGATAACCTTTGGGGTTTTAGCCAAGAAAAGTACTTGATAATCAGCTTTGCTGGAGATTTTAGCTTCTTGGTTTTGTTTGTTTAAGAGTTGTGCTGGGTCGCTTACTGACTGTAGTTCTGCTAAGTCAGTCATGTAAACCGGTGTGTAATCTGATACAGCCATACTGTGAATGAAAACATCTTGGCTTTTAACTAAAGGTTCTAATACATTTATTAAAGAAGAAACGTTAGTAATTTCATGAATTGTTAGTTTAGGATGTTTGGCAGGTTTGATAGCAGATTTGACGGTAACCAAAGTGACCTCGTGTCCCGCTTTTAAAAAGCACTCAGCTATCACTTTACCAAGTGAACCTGTGGACTGATTAGTAATCTTACGAACTGAATCAATAGCCTCAGAGGTTCCTCCCGATGTTATCAAAATTTTCATAGCTGTATTGTACAAAATTACCTAATATTTGTAAATGATTTAGCCCGCGAGAACAGCGGTTCTGTACGAGGTTGGTGTGATTGTATAGGTGAAGGAATTGAAGAAAATTTTTATATAAAAACTTGGCCAAATTGACCAAGTTGATATATTGAAAAATTAGAGATTTTTTTTCTTTTTAGCCTTTTTGCTGATAGTAACATCAAGTCCGCCGATGCTCTTTAAAAGTGTTTGGTTAAGCTCAAAATCGTGTACATCAGACTTAAGATCGACTTCATATACTAAATTCAATTTCTCGTCTTGCTGGCTACTGGCGAGAGAAATCAAGTCATAGGTGGTACAGAGCTTTTTAAAAACAGCCAGTAGTTTACTTTCGATATCAGGTTGCTGAGTCACTGTCAGAGTTAAGAGCCGCCGTGTTTGACTGTCTGAGATAGCTTTTGTGCGTTCTAATACAAACCAGATAAACAGAAGAAAAAGGGTAAAAATGCTTGCTAACACAAGGAATCCCATACCCGAAGCTAGGCCGATAATCATGGATAGAAAAATCGCAAGCAGTTCACGTGAGCCACTGGTCGCAGAACGAAATCGGATCAAGCTAAAGGTTCCTGCGACGGCAACACTGGTTCCTAGATTGCCGTTGACCAGAAAAATAACGAGCGTTATAAGGCTGGGAAGCAGGGTTAGTGTCACGACAAATTCTCGTGTATAAAGAGTACGGTATTTGTAGACCCAAGACAGACAGCTTCCTAAAATCAGACTGACTAAAATGGCTAAAACCAGCATACTAGCATTAACGGAGGGGGTTTTATCTGTTGGGAATACTGAATTAAATAAAGTTGCTAACATACTGTTCTCCTTTAGAGTTTAAATAGGGTTAATGGGAAGTCCCTGTGATTTATGATAGGCAGTATTATATTTTGAAAAATGGCATTCCTTGATGCCGTATTTGTCGAGAATGGACTGAAGCCATTCAGGCATATTACCTGGAGCTTTGATTTCCATAATGACCTGATTGTCATCCAAAAGAGGATAGCCATGATGCCCTTCAAACATAGTGACGTGTTCATCACGGTAGGTAATATGCTGATCAATAGTGACGCGTATCTTTGTATAGGGGTAGCCTTTGATGGTGTGCTTTTCTTTAAGTGAGTAACGATCGTAGTAGATAAACATACGGGGGATAAGATTTTTATAGCGTTCACGCAGGGTATGGATTTCTTCCACAATGTGGGGATCTGTGATGTGTTCATCAGAAATTCCTTGAGTAATAAGTTTTGTTGCAGACAGTGGATTGGAAACCAAACGGAATTTATGCCCGATACCTTCGGAATCTTTTTTCTTAATTTCCAAAAAGACCTGGCTGTCTGGCTGCGGGTTAGAAATATAGGTGCGCAGACGAATCTTTTCACGATTGTGTCTGTGGGCGATAGAGTCCTTAATAATTTCAAAATTACCGTTGTCAAAATAAATATTAGTAATAGTTGAAGTTGGATAGTCGTCCTCTGCCAGATAAATTTTTAGGTCCTTGATTAAAGCACCTAATTGCTCTTTATTAACCATGTACTTGGTTTCAATCCGTTTAAAAGTAGTTTGCAATTCTTTGATCATACCGCTGTCGCTCCTTAGTAATTAGTGGTGCCTAGTATAGCAGGGACGTCTTACGAACTAATTAAGGTCATTTTTGAGTTCTATTGCGATATTAACCAATATCTTACAAATATTAGGAAACTGTGTAACCTTCTAATAAACAATTAATAATTCTTTCGCGACAGCTCCTAGCAAATATAGGCGCTAAGTGGAGCATCCTGTAAGAGTTTTCCCTATCGGATGCAGATAATACCAGTTATTTCCGAACATTAATTTATTAATTTTTTTGAAAAATGCGTTTTTTGTCTAGCTCTGCTATAATAAAGTCATAATAATCTTTAAGGGAGTCACTATGAAATCTGATATCCAAATTGCTCAGGGTGTAGAGTTGCAACCAATTGCTGAAATTGCTGAACAGGTCGGTATTGATACCGATGATTTAGAATTATACGGTAAGTACAAGGCCAAGCTTTCCTTTGATAAAATACAGGCAGTAAAGGCTAATCCACCAGGGAAGCTGATCTTAGTGACGGCCATTAATCCCACCCCGGCTGGTGAAGGAAAATCAACGATCACAATCGGGCTAGCAGATGCTCTTAATGAAATTGGTAAGAAAACTATGATTGCCCTGCGTGAACCATCACTAGGACCAGTGATGGGAATCAAGGGTGGTGCTGCTGGCGGTGGCTATGCTCAAGTTTTACCCATGGAAGACATCAATCTGCACTTTACAGGAGATATGCACGCCATCACAACGGCTAATAATGCTCTATCGGCCTTGATTGATAACCACCTGCATCAGGGAAATGCGCTGGGTATCGACCAGCGTCGTATCATTTGGAAGCGTGTGGTCGACCTCAATGATCGTGCCCTTCGCCATGTAACAGTCGGACTTGGAAGTCCAATCAATGGAGTTCCGCGTGAGGATGGCTTCGATATTACGGTAGCCTCAGAGATTATGGCTATCTTGTGTTTAGCGACAGATGTGCAGGATCTTAAAAAACGCCTTTCCAACATTGTAATTGGCTATCGCTTTGACCGCAGTCCCGTTTATGTCAGAGATTTAAAGGTTGAAGGTGCTCTGACCTTAATTTTAAAGGATGCCATTAAACCTAACCTTGTCCAAACGATTTACGGTACTCCTGCCTTGGTTCATGGAGGACCTTTTGCCAATATTGCCCATGGCTGTAATTCTGTTTTAGCGACATCGACAGCTTTAGGACTGGCTGATTATACGGTGACTGAGGCCGGATTTGGGGCTGATCTCGGTGCGGAGAAATTTCTAAATATTAAGACTCCTAATTTGCCAACGCAACCAGATGCGGTAGTTATTGTAGCTACTGTTCGCGCCCTCAAGATGCACGGTGGTGTGACCAAAGCAGAGCTTGCTAAAGAGAATGTTGAAGCTGTCAAGTCGGGCTTTGCCAACCTCAAACGTCATGTGGAAAACATACGTAAATTTGGTTTGCCAGCTGTTGTGGCTATCAATGAATTTGTCTCAGATACATCGGCGGAGATTGCTGCTGTGAAGGAGCTTTGTGATAGTATTGGTGTAGCGGTTGAGTTGGCTAGTGTCTGGGCTAATGGTGCAAATGGCGGACTTGAACTTGCTCGAGCCGTCATTAAGACTGTTGAGCAGGAGCGGGCCGATTACCAAAGTCTCTATCATGACGATGATCGTTTAGAAGAAAAAATTAAAGCAATTGTTACCAAGATTTACGGCGGTCGTAAGGTCGTCTTTGAAAAGAAAGCCAGAACTCAACTGAAGCAATTTGTTGATCTGGGCTGGGATAAACTGCCTGTTTGTATGGCTAAGACGCAGTATAGTTTCTCTGATAATCCAGCTCTGTTAGGAGCGCCGGATGATTTTGAGATTTCTATTCGTGAATTTGTTCCTAAGACTGGTGCTGGCTTTATCGTCGCTCTGACAGGTGATGTGATGACCATGCCAGGTTTGCCCAAACAGCCTGCAGCTCTCAATATGGATGTGGCAGAAGACGGTACGCCGCTGGGATTGTTTTAAGAGCTGGGCCTTATAGTTTTTACGATATCGGTTGCTAAAAGAGGTAAATCTTTGACTTTTATTAATTAAAAGGTTAGACTAGATGGAGTATTAAGTTTTGAGTCATGTAGTTGCTTACCTCTGGCCTCTAGGTTTATTACGAGTAAAGAGGAAAGGAAGTGCGGTTATGACACAAGGAACTGTGAAATGGTTTAATTCTGATAAAGGATTTGGCTTTATTACTAGTGAATCAGGTGAAGATGTTTTCGTACATTTTTCAGCTATTCAAGGTGATGGTTTTAAGACCCTAGAAGAGGGTCAGGCAGTAGCATTTGATACCGAGCAAGGTCAGCGCGGACCTCAAGCTGCTAATGTTACGAAAGTTAACTAAATAAAAAGGAGTCGCAGGCGTAAGGCTGCGGCTTTTTACGTAGTGGAATTGAGACAAATAGCCATGAAGCTTGATAAAATAGGATCGTAATAATTTTAACAAATTGGTGCTCCTTGATAATCCAGACCATACGCTGATGGTATCGGGCTTGCTGTATCTCAATACAAACTGCGCTGTACCAACTGAGTATTCGAGATTTTCATAGAGAGTGTGTCTATATGGGGGTGGGGCGTGCCAAGTTTTATTTTGGTCTTGCTTTAGGTGGTATCTATTGCGCAAGCATTGGTTACCAGCTGCTGTGGTTCTGCTGAACTTAGCACCCCCCATTATTTTATGGAGGATTTTTTATGCAAACCTATGATGTTATTGTTATTGGCTTTGGGAAGGCTGGTAAAACTCTGGCAGCTAAGTTTGCTGGTCAGGGAAAGTCTGTAGCCATGGTTGAAAAAGATGTGACCATGTATGGTGGTACCTGTATCAATATCGGTTGTATTCCGACAAAGGTTTTGGTTCATGCGACGCAGATGGGGCATGATTTTACTGAAGCTATGGCCGAGAAAACAGCAGTGGTCGAACGTTTGCGGGCAAAAAATTTCGCTATGCTAGATGGGGCGCCGACTGCTGATGTTTACAATGCCAGCGCAAAGTTTGTGGCCAATAAGGTTATCGAAATTACCAGCGGTTCTGAAACGAAGCTATTAACAGCAGAGGTTATTGTTATTAATACCGGCTCTGTTCCCAATCTTCTTCCGATTGCAGGATTATCAGAGGCAGAACAAGTCTATGATAGTACTGGTATTCAAAATCTTAAAGAGCAGCCTAAACGTTTGGGCATTATCGGCGGTGGTAATATTGGACTGGAATTTGCCAATATTTATGCGCAGTTGGGAAGTCAGGTAACCGTTTTTGATCCCCAGAAGCGTATCTTTGCGCGTGAGGAAGCGGAGCTTTCACATATGGCACAGGGATATATGGAAGAACAGGGAGTTCAATTCCAACTGGGGACGGTCATTTCTAACGTTTCCAACCGCGGACAGGCTGTTGTTATTACGACAGAACTCGGTGATTTTGAATATGATGCTGTTCTTCATGCAACAGGGCGGCGGCCAAATACAGATAAGCTTGGCTTAGAGAATACTGATATTGTCCTGACTGAGCGTGGGGCTATTGAGGTGGATGACTTTTGTCAGACTTCTGTACCCAATGTTTTTGCGGTAGGAGATGTCAATGGCGGCTTGCAGTTTACCTATGTTTCTCTGGATGATTTCCGTATTGTCTATGGCTACTTAAACGGTGACAGTAGTTACTCTAGACGCAACCGACATCATGTTCCTAATGCTACCTTTATCAATCCTCCTTTGGCACGTGTCGGTATTGACGAGGCAACAGCCAAGGAGAAGGGACTGAACTACAAGGTTAACAGCTTGCCAGTTGCCGGAATGCCTCGCGGTCATGTCAATGGCGACTTGCGTGGCATGTATAAGGTTGTTGTTGATGCAGACAGTCAAGAAATTTTAGGTGCTACCTTATTTGGACAAGAAGCACACGAACTGATTAATCTGATTACCATGGCTATGGATAACCATATTCCTTATACTTATTTCCAAAAGCAAATTTTTACCCATCCAACGATGGCAGAGAATTTAAATGATGTTTTTAATCTATAGAAAATGAGAGTGGGATAAAAGCTTTCAACATTGTTATTTAAAGTTATAGCAGCTTGATGCAGTGACTGATTAAACCTTCATCTCTTGGTCTGCAGGCGATAGCTGAAACAGCCCACTGAATTTTTAGGTTGACCATAAAAGCAAGGACGTTACTCAATATACTAGGGATGAGCTGAATTTTATTCGACTTATTTCCAACCTTAAAAGACCTCCTAGATTTTTTGAGATATGCGGGGTGGGATTATAAAATCGATTTCTGCGAAATTACGATTTTTGTCCCACTCCCATTTTTTAAGCCAATCTTGTGGTATAATAAATTCACGCTATTATTGTGAAAGGGGAGATTATTATAGACGATTCAAATAAAACAGTACGTTTGTTGGACAGGGGGCGTAGGAGCCTCCTGAGGGGTATTTTTAGCCGTACCACCGTCATTATTTTATTACTTATCCTGCAATTATATGTTATTGCAGCGACTTACGTTTGGTTTGCAGATTATCGTATCCATATCGAAGTTGTTGATGCTATTATTGCAACTATTTCTGTACTTTATCTGGTTAACAGTCGGATGGACAGTACCGCTAAACTCACTTGGATGTTGGTGGTTATTCCCTTGCCGATTTTAGGAAGTCTCTTTTTACTCTATACTAAGATCGACTGGGGATTTACAAATATGAAGCGTCAAATCAAGAGCAACATCAACAAGACGATTCCCTATTTGCATCAAAATGAATCTGTATTAGCGGAGCTGAGGACCTCTCACAGTACCGCCTACAACTTGGCGAATTATCTCAATTTTGCCGATAATCATTACCCTATTTATAAGAACAGTCTAGCCACCTACTTTCCATCAGGTGAAGCTAAGTTCGCTGAGCTGAAAAAGCAGCTGCGTCAGGCTAAGCATTATATTTTTATGGAATACTTCATCATTGATGAGGGCCTCATGTGGGGGGAAATTCTTTCTATTCTAGAAGAGAAGGTCACCGAAGGTGTAGAAGTACGGGTTATGTATGATGGAATGATTGAAATGACTACTTTGAGTTTCGATTACAGTAAACGCCTAGAAAAATTAGGTATCAAAGCCAAGTCTTTTGCCCCTTTGTCGCCATTTCTATCAACCTATTATAATTATCGGGATCATCGTAAGATTGTTGTGATTGACGGTGAAGTGGCCTTTACAGGCGGTGTTAATCTAGCGGATGAGTATATCAATGAAATTGAGCGGTTTGGCCACTGGAAGGATACAGCGATTATGATTAGGGGTCAGGCTGTCGACACTTTCACAATCCTCTTTCTGCAGATGTGGGGAGCAATTGAAAAGACGACCGAAGTCAAGCAATATCTGGGGGATCACGAGCTTCACCTTCCAACAGATGGTTTTATTATGCCTTATGGTGATTCGCCTTTGGATGATGAGAAAGTAGGGGAGAATGTCTACATCGATATTCTCAACCAAGCGCGCGATTATGTGCATATTATGACCCCTTACCTGATTTTGGACAGTGAAATGGAGCATGCACTCAAGTTCGCAGCTGAGCGGGGGGTAGATGTCAAGATTATTATGCCAGGGATTCCTGATAAGGTTATTCCTTATTATCTAGCTAAGACTTATTACAAATCTCTCATGGATTCTGGTGTCAAAATCTTCGAATACGATCCTGGATTTGTTCATGCAAAAGTCTTTGTCGCTGATAATACAAGAGCAACAGTTGGCACTATCAATCTGGACTACCGCAGTCTTTACCACCATTTTGAATGCTCGGCTTATCTCTATCACTCGTCGGAAATTCCTAAGATTGAGCGTGATTTTCAAGATACCCTAAAACAGTGCCATCAAGTGACTGTTGAGACTTTGAGTGACCTACCGTTTTCTGTCAAGGCCATTGGAGCTGTGGTCAAGACTATTGCCCCCTTGCTCTAAACTTTAGGCTGTGTTATAATAGGCACATGCGATGAGTCGATATGGTCTGAAGACCATGGACGCTAGGGAGGTCATTAACGCAAGGAGCGGACCTTGATAGTCTGTGTGAACCATTCTATCACGCTTGAAACAGTGCCCTTATCTCCTGCTTTTTAGCAGGGGATTTTTTTATGGATTCAAACTGACTTTTCTAGAGGGAAGAAGTCAGAGAATCCCTCTCTAAGCTCTTAGTTAGTAAGATTTTGCGTTTCCAATCATTGATGCTTTGTACGATTAAAATATTCTTTAGTGACGATTTATCCAGCTTGAAGTAGATGAGCTGGGTTCTGACTAATCTATTTTGCCCCTTTTCATTCCTTTGGAAAAGGTGTATAATAAGAGGTACTATAAATTTTTAGAAAATTATGAACGTTGTTCATTCAGAAAGGTCTAAACTTATGGGATATACAGTAGCGATTGTCGGTGCTACAGGTGCCGTGGGAACACGTATGATTCAGCAGTTAGAAGCGTCTACCTTGCCAATCGATAAGGTACGCCTCTTGTCTTCCAGTCGATCAGCGGGCAAAGTTCTACAATATAAAGAACAGGATATTACGGTGGAATTGACGACAGAAGACTCCTTTGAAGGAGTTGATATCGCCCTATTTTCGGCTGGAGGTTCTGTATCGGCTAAGTTTGCCCCTTATGCTGTTAGGGCAGGAGCTGTAGTAGTGGACAATACCTCGTATTTCCGTCAAAACCCTGATGTTCCTTTGGTTGTTCCCGAGGTTAATGCCCATGCCTTGGAAGCTCACAATGGCATTGTTGCCTGCCCTAACTGCTCGACTATTCAGATGATGGTAGCTTTAGAGCCTATCCGTCAGAAATGGGGGTTAGAACGTATTATTGTTTCCACTTACCAAGCCGTTTCAGGTGCAGGGCAATCGGCTATCAATGAGACAGAACGTGAATTACGTGAGGTTTTAAACGACGGTAGGAAGGCTAAGGACGTGGAGGCTCATATTCTGCCAGCTGGTGGTGACAAAAAGCACTATCCAATTGCCTTTAATGCCCTAGCGCAGATCGATGTATTTACCAAAAATGACTATACCTACGAAGAAATGAAGATGACCAATGAGACCAAGAAAATCATGGAAGATGATGCCATTGCAGTCTCTGCAACCTGCGTGCGCATTCCTGTTTTGATGGCTCACTCAGAGTCTGTTTATATTGAAACAAAAGAAGAAGCGCCGATCGAAGAGGCTAAAGCTGCCATTGCGGCTTTCCCTGGTGCTGTTCTTGAAGATGATGTAGCCAACCAAATTTACCCGCAGGCGGTCAATGCGGTAGGTTCACGCGATACCTTTGTCGGCCGTATTCGTAAAGACTTGGATGCTGAAAAAGGCATTCATATGTGGGTCGTTTCTGACAATCTTCTCAAGGGAGCTGCTTGGAATTCCGTGCAAATTGCAGAAAGCTTGCATGAACGCGGCTTGGTTCGTCCAACAAGAGATTTAAAATTTGAATTGAAGTAATTATTTGTCCAAGCCAGTCTCGCAATGGGACTGGTCTTTGGCTATAGGAGGGCAATCAGGTATGCTCAAGCGCTTGCTTGCTTATCTAGCTTTCTTAGCCTGGATATCCTTGTAGTAGAGATTTACAGTTACTACCATTGCCTAGGTGATTTTTTCTCAGCCTCATTTTGTATTATCCTAGATTTAAGAGGAAAGGAATAGGAATGTTATGTCTATTGAACAATTAAGACAAACAAAACTGATTACGGCTATGATTACGCCGTTTAATTCGGATGGCTCTATTAATTTTGATGCTTTGCCAGGTCTTGTAGAGCATCTTCTGGCCCATCATACTGAAGGGATCCTTTTAGCGGGTACAACAGCCGAAAGTCCAACCTTAACCCATGATGAGGAATTGGAGCTCTTCAAGGCTGTTCAAGATATTGTTAAAGGGCGCGTGCCTTTGATTGCCGGTGTTGGTACGAATGATACCCGCGATTCTGTTGATTTTGCTAAAGAAGTCGCAGCTTTTGGAGGATTCGCGGCTGGTTTGGCGATTGTCCCTTACTATAATAAACCTTCACAAGAAGGAATGTATCAGCATTTCAAAGCTATTGCTGATGCTAGTGATTTACCCATTATCATCTATAATATTCCCGGCCGTGTTGTTGTCGAGATGGCGCCGGATACTATGCTTCGCCTAGCTGAGCATCCCAATATTATCGGAGTGAAAGAGTGTACGAGCCTTGATAATATGGCCTATCTCATTGAGCATAAACCTGATGATTTTTTGGTTTATACAGGTGAAGACGGTGAAGCCTTCCACGCTATGAATATTGGTGCTGATGGTGTCATCTCTGTTGCCTCTCACACCAACGGAAATGAGATGTATGAGATGCTGCAGGCGATTGAGCACAGCGCTATTGCAAAGGCAGCAAGTATCCAGCGTAAATTTATTCCTAAGGTCAATGCTCTCTTTTCAGTGCCGAGCCCAGCACCTGTTAAGGCTGTTCTCAATCACCTTGGTTTTGAGGTCGGTCCTTTGCGCCTGCCTTTAGTTGCTTGTACTCCAGATGAAGCTAAGCGAATTATCAAGGTTGTTTTAGAAGAGGACATTGAGGCAACGCGTCAGACCGTGACAGGTGTAGTGCGCCCAGATTACTAAAGTGGATATGGGGCAAAAAGCTTGACAAATAGGCTTAACACCCGCATAATGTAGTTAAGATTAAAAGGAAAAGAGGCGATTTAATGCAAATTACCAAACGCAGCGGTCAGGTTGTTGAATTTGATCCGGATAAAATCTATCAAGCCATGCTTAAGGCTGCTCAGTCTGTTTATGTTCTTGACGACAAGCTTCGTCAGGATTTAGCAGAAGTGACTAAGAAAGTTGTGATTGATTTGGAAGAAGCCCATGCTGACCGTCCGACTATCAGTATGGTACAGTCGCAAGTTGAAAATCGTCTCATGGATGCGGGTTATATCAATATTGCAGAACATTATATTTCCTATCGCTTGCAGCGTGATCTAGAGCGAAACGGTTATGGCGATCAAATTGCTGTGCATCTGCGTTTTGAAAAGTTAAAATAGAAGAAGCCTAAGGAAGAATTGAAACTGCCTTAGGCTTTTTGATAGAGTTTGATTAGTTTTTCAATATTAGAAGCAAGGGTTTCGTCGTTGGCTAGATAGAGGTAGGGGAGAGGGGCTGATTCTATTTGGTTATTAGGATTAATAACAGGGATGTGGGCTTGTTTAAAAATAGGGAGTTTTGCACTTGGAAGAGCAATGCTAAGGAATTTAGGGCCTATCTGATAGTCCAGATCTTCTGGTAAGGCTTGGCAGAGTGATCGAGCATTTGCTAGGCGGGTATGGAAAAAATGCTTGAGACTATTGAGATTTTTTGCGAACATACCATTATCTAAGTAGAGTGATAAGGCTTTTTGCATAATTAAACTGGTATCATAGTCCATGAGTTTTTTATAAGCAAGAAAGCCGGGCATGAGAGCTTGAGGAAGAACAGACATCCCTAAGCGTAGAGCTGGAAAAAGTGTCGTGGAAAAGGATTTTAGGTAGATAACGCGCTCATGCGTATCATAGTAGTGTAGGGGCAAATCACCTGTTTTTGTGAAATCTCCCATATAATCATCCTCAATAATGTAGACATCATAACGATGGGCCAATTCGACTAGCCGCTCTTTTTCTTGAGAGTTGTAAGAAAGTCCCAGAGGGTTGGAGATGCGAGGAATAGTATAAAAAAATTTAATGGCTTGATGTTTAAAGAGCTCTTCCAATTTCTGAAGATCCAAACTGTTAAAATGCCTTTCAATAGTTTTATAATCCAAGCCTTGCTGTTTAACTAAAGTATTCATGCGGTGGTAAGTGGGCTGCTCTAGGAGAATGGTGGATTTCTTATTTGGGAAGGCCATTTGTGATAAGATATAGAGGGCTTGCTGAGTTCCTGAAGTAACAACCAGCTGATTGGTTTTAGTATAGATGTCGCGTTCAAAGAGATGCTGCTGCAAGGATTCTAGCAGTTCAGTCAGTCCTTGCTGCTGGTAGTAGTAGTTAAAAAGGTACGTTTCCCGTCCTACCAAGGTTTCTGACAGACAAGTTTTAAAGTCTTGGTAAGCACGATTATTGTAGTCTTCCAAACTAATAGTTATGGGAGGAGTGTCATCCTCTTGTCCCAATCCCTCTAGCACATAGTAACCGCTCTTAGGAACAGCATAGATGAGCTTTTGGAATTTAAGTTCAAAAAGGGCCCGCTGGGCTGTATCTTTGCTGCAGTTAAATTCTTGACTGAGTTGACGGATTGATGGAAGTTTGTCTCCTTTTTTCAGGATTCCTTCCTCAATTCTCTGAAGAATAGTTTGGATGATCATTTCAAATTTGCTAATCATAATCTGTCCCCGTACAGTTTTTCTATAATCTTATTGTAACGCAATTTATTTTGACGTACAATAGGAGCAGTTCAATTAAGTGAGTTTAGGTTAAATGTAGGGTGCAGAACCGCTAATACCGTTCTTTCTTGCTCAGAATTAGGAAAAGCAAGGAGAAACTTGTAGCTCAATGCTATTCTTGTAGAAGCAAGGCTCTATAATTAAGCAGATGTAGCAGGTATGCTCTTTCTTGGTATTTTGGTTGGCCTTTTATTGAAAGATGATCTATGACTCTGCGAGACTTGATAGCTGGACTATCTACTCAATTAAATCTAGTATCATGGGGCGAGATAGCAATGTGCTGTCCTTAGTCTAGCTCTAACTTTTCATGAGTGCAGAAGCTACTAGTGAGTATTATAAGAACTGGTGGAGGGAGCTTTCCTCTTGCTGCGATAGGTTTCATGGCTTTTCAACAACTGGGGCAACTTCATGGCTATCCAGTCAATCTCTTAAAAAAAGTATTAAGCTACTAAAATGTTTAATGATTTTGAATAAATAAGTTGCTTCAAACGTAAATAGATTAATAGCCAAGAAAATTTATTTTTGTTTGTAACATAACTAAAGCAGCAGCTAAAGCTTTCAAATAGGGAAATAAAGAAAGAGATTATCGGAAAATGGCAGCTTCTCCTGCTCTTTTTTTAATCTTTTTAACAGGATTTTAAAATTACTGCCCTGCATTTTTTAGGAATATTCAGGTATAATAAGACTATTATTAGAATTAACTGAGGAAACAGATGACGACTATTCAATGGTTTCCTGGACACATGTCCAAGGCTCGAAGGCAAGTTCAGGAGAATCTTAAATTTGTAGATTTTGTAACGATATTAGTGGATGCAAGGCTACCCCTATCCAGTCAAAATCCTATGCTCAATAAAATTGTCGGCGATAAGCCCAAACTTCTGGTTTTAAATAAAGTAGATTTAGCTGATCCTGCTATTATTAAAGAATGGCAGGAGTACTATGGCAAGCAGGGAATTCTGACCTTGTTGATTAATGCTAAGGAGCAGTCGACGGTTAAGAAGTTGACGGATGCTGCTAAACGATTGATGTCAGCAAAAATCGAACGCTTACAAAAACGTGGTATTAAAAGGGAAACCTTGCGCACTATGATTATTGGAATTCCTAATGTTGGTAAATCTACCTTGATGAACCGTCTAGCGGGGAAAAAGATTGCAGTTGTTGGGAATAAACCAGGTGTTACCAAGGGGCAGCAGTGGCTCAGGACCAATAAAGATTTAGAAATTCTCGATACACCTGGTATTCTTTGGCCTAAGTTTGAAGACCAGTTAGTTGGTTTAAAATTGGCTCTGACTGGGGCAATTAAGGATAATTTGTTGCCTATGGATGAGGTGACAATTTTTGGACTTAACTACTTTAAGACTTATTATCCTGAACGTTTGTTGGAGCATTTTAAGGGCATTGATTTGTCTGAAGATGAACCGGATATTATCATGGAGATGACGAAAAAACTAGGCTTTCGTGACGATTATGATCGCTTTTACAACCTTTTTGTCAAGGAGGTGCGTGATGGCAAATTAGGACGGTACACCTTAGATAGGGTTAGTGATAACAATGGCAACGATTAAGGAAATCAAGGCTGAACTGGCCACTGTTAATGATTTAAATGACGTTATTTTTACCGAGTTGGCTCACGATAAGCGTTCCGGTGTTCAGGCAGCTGTCCGTAAGCATCGAAAAGCGTTGAAAGCGCAGATTCAGGAAGCGGAGCGCTTGGAGCAGATGCTGACTTATGAACGTGCTCTTTATGCTAAGGGAATAGAGCTTATTGCCGGTATTGACGAGGTTGGCCGTGGGCCCTTGGCTGGGCCTGTTGTAGCTGCGGCGGTTATTTTGCCCCCTAACTGTAAAATCACGGGTCTTAATGACAGTAAGAAAATCCCCAAGTCTCAACATGAAATACTTTACAGGCAGGTAGTAAAGCAGGCTTTAGCTGTTGGTATTGGCCTACAAAATAATGAGGTCATTGATCGCATTAACATTTATCAAGCTACGAAGTTGGCTATGGCGGATGCCGTTACTGAACTTGGGCTTCAGCCTCAACACCTGCTGATTGATGCTATGACATTGGATACTGGGATTGAACAGACTGCTATTATCAAGGGTGACGCCAACAGTCTCTCGATCGCGGCAGCCTCCATTGTTGCTAAGGTAACACGTGATCGTCTGATGGCGAATTATGATAAGCAATTTCCCGGTTATGGTTTTGCCAAGAATGCGGGTTATGGGACCAAAGAGCATCTGGCTGGTTTAGATAAGCTGGGGGTTACTTCGATTCACCGCAGGACTTTTGAACCTATTAAATCGCTTGTGTCCCGTCAATAAATCGCAGTTAAAGCAATTGAAGATAGTAGAGGTAGAGGAGATTAGGCTATGGATGTTACCACTTTTCGCAACCGACTCAATCAGACATCGCTAGTGGAGGTAGGATCGGACTTGGGGCAGGAGTTTCACAACTTCAGCCAAAGAGCACTCAAAATTACTAGTCAAATAAATGGTAGCTACCACACGCCTGAAGAAATTATCGACTTACTGCGTGAACTTTCTGGGCATCCTGTACCAGATAGCCTGCGAATTTTTCCGCCTTTTTCTACAGATTGTGGCATCAATACACAATTTGGCGAAGATGTTTTTATCAATTCCGGTTGTTGTTTCCAGGATCAAGGTGGGATTACCATTGGAGATCATTGTCTCATCGGTCACAATGTAGTATTGGCGACACTTAATCACGATCAAAATCCTAGGCACCGTGGTAATCTGCACCTAGCTCCTATCACTCTTGGCAAGAATGTCTGGGTAGGTGCTAATGTGACAATTACACAAGGCGTGAATATTGGCGATGGCGCTATTATCGCAGCAGGAGCCGTAGTGAATCGTGACGTTCCGGCCAACACAATTGTCGGGGGTATTCCGGCGCGCATTATCAAGGAAGTCGACTTGAAAAACTAATTCGTTATCAGTTTCAAACTGGTAGAATCAGAAGTGCAGTTGAACACGCCTACGTTCCTGTGGAGTTCAGCAGTCTGGGGCGAGACTGCTGAAGCTTGTTGCCTAAAAACTAAAAAGCAACAATAGATGAGGCAGAAATTTTGATTTCTTCGTCAAGCTCGCTAAATTCCTTTGGAGTGCTTACGGCTTTGCGACACGACGTTTAGTTAGTCGATTTTACTAACCAAACGAAGTTAGTGGGAGGGATAGCCAATTCACTATAGTGATTGGCCGTTGTTATCAAGTGCGAAGTGCTTAGATAACAAATCTCTGCCGTATCTTAATTAACTGAACATGAAGCTAATCTCTTCGGAAAAAAGATCGACTTCCTTGTGTCCAAGGACACGGCGTCTGTCGCCTATTTTTCGGTCAGAGATTTTCGCTAAGCGAACCGATTCTTTGTATCTTGATAATCGAACACGGGCTGCGGCTTGTGCAAAAAGATAGTTTCTTCTTAGGCGCAAGTGTCTTCGTTGAATCTTTTATTTTTGTTTGATCCGCGATCTTAATATAGTAAAAGGAAGAAATATGGTAACAGAACGCGAAAAAATGTTAGCGGGGCGTCTCTATGATGCGGCCGATCCTGAATTAGCAGATTTGAGACAACAGGCTCGGGTTATCACTCGTATGTTTAACGCTGAGGAAGATGAGGAGCAGGCACAGGCCCTGATTAAGACTTTCTTTGGTAAGACCGGTCAGAATATCACTATTGCTCCTAACTTTAGCTGTGATTATGGTGGCAATATCTATGTCGGTGAAAATTTTTATGCGAAGCCTAACTGTACCTTTCTTGATGTCTGTGAAATTCACATTGGGGATAATGCCCAATTTGGTTCCAATTGCCAGCTTTTAACTGCCTTCCATCCTTTGAATAGCGAAGAAGGAATTGTCGGGAAGGAGCACGGGAAACCTATCACTATTGGGGACAATGTCCGGTGTGGTGAAGGTGTGATGGTTCTGCCTGGAGTTACGCTGGGCAATAATGTTATCGTGGGTGATGGTTCTGTTGTGACGCAATCATTTGGAGATAATGTTGCTATTGCTGGCAATCCAGCTCAAATTATCAAGCATCTGACAGCTCACAGTTACCTTACGATTGATATTGGCGGTAGTTTTATCAAGCATGGCTTGATCGATGATCGTTTAGAGATGGCTGAGCTGGGCAAAGTTCCTACCCCTGCGACGTTAGAAGATTTTTGGCAAACCTTGATAGATTTAGTAGGGCAATACCGTGATGGAATCAGGGGGATTGCGATTGCATGTCCGGGTGAGATTAGCAAGCATGGTCGAATTTATCGCGGTGGCCTAATTCCTTATTTGAAAAATTTCCCTCTGGGAAAACGTTTGTCTGAGCAGTTTTCCTTACCGGTTTCTGTGCTCAATGATGGTTCTGCAGCTGCCTTGGCAGAAACCACCGAAGGTATTTTAAAAGATAGCAATTGTGGGGCTACGCTTGTTTTAGGAACGGGGGTTGGTTTAGGAATTGTGGCTAATAACCAATTGGTCGGTTTTCCATCGCGTGATTTACGGACAGATGCTAAAACCAGAACCAGTGAAACTTCTGTCTGGCGGCAGATTGGACAAAATTTGGAGCTTAATCGCATCGGGATTGAGACTCTCTTTGCTAATTCAGGATCAGCAGTTAAATTTGTCAATGAAGCCAGTCGGCTGTTAGGTTTGGAAGAAGCAAATGGTCTGCAAGTCTTTTATGCTTTGGAAGAAGGCGGGCATGATGATCTAGAACAACTATTTGAAAATTACTGTCGTGATATTGCCTATTTGATTTTGAACCTACAAACTTTTGTGAAGATTGAAAAATTAGCTATCGGTGGTGGTATTAGCGCGCAGCCCTTGTTGATACAAGAGATCAATCGGCAGTACAGAAAATTATTCAATAGTGTTCTGGCTTTTAAGCATTTTGATATGCTGGATATTAAGGCATCAGCTAATTATAATAGGGCCAATCTTATTGGTGCTTATATCAATTTCAAAGTAAAGCAGGTAGAAGGTATGGGAAAGGCTAGCTAATAGTCTAACAACCATGTGAGGTGCAGCGGCCTGTAGTCATATGAAAATGGGTTTAAGTGACTATTTTGAGAGTTGCTTAAGCCCTTTTATGTTGCTGCTTGTTTAGTTATTATTTATTGCCCCCATCCATTACTTGAACCGCGAGAGTAAGGAAGCCTAGCTTGTATCACTGAAGTAGGATCCCAAAAGGTATAGAAGTCCTTTTGAGTTGGAAATAAGGCCATTAGACTGACATCTCAAGTCCAAGAATGTACCATGAGATTTTCAAAGAGTATTACAGAAAGGGAGAAAGACGATTTGCTCTGCCTTTTCGTACTAATAAGTAGGGGTGAATGACATGAATAATTTTGAACTCTTTAAACTCAAACAAGCTGGTCTAACTAATCTGCAGGTTAATTATGTTTTAGATTACCAAAATCAGGTAGGCAAGTCCCTCTCCCTGCGCGATATAGCAGTTGTTTCTAAATGCCAAAATCCTATTTTGTTTATGGAAAACTATAAACGTTTGGATTTAAAATGCTTACGCCAAACCTTTAAACAATTTCCCTCCCTCTCTATTTTAGATAAGGAATACCCTATGGACTTAGCCGAAATCTATAATCCACCTGTTCTCTTGTTTTATCAAGGGAATCTGAGTTTACTTTCTGAAAATAAGCTATCTGTAGTCGGCTCAAGAAATTGCTCTCAGATGGGGGTCTCGGCTGTTCAAAAAATTATTAAGGAGCTAGGCAATCATTTTGTTATTGTCAGTGGATTAGCTAGAGGTATAGATACAGCTGCTCATTTAGCCAGCTTAAAAAATGGTGGTAAGACTATAGCAGTGGTGGGGTCGGGCCTAGACCTTCCTTACCCAAAAGAAAATCGTGAGTTGCAGGATTATCTAGCCAAATACCATCTTATTATCAGTGAGTATGAGCCGGGGCAGCCACCGCTCAAATATCACTTTCCCGAGCGCAATCGCATCATTGCTGGTCTGTCACGAGGGACTTTGGTCGTTGAGGCCAAGCAGCGTTCAGGCAGCCTGATTACCTGTGAGCGTGCCATGGAAGAAGGGCGTGATGTTTATGCTGTTCCGGGTAATATTATCGATGGCCGATCTGATGGTTGCCATCGCCTTATTCAAGAAGGAGGAAAATGCGTCATGACAGGCTTAGACATCTTATCCGAATATGGTAGAGGTTAAGCCGCATTTAACAGACTCAAAGACAATCTCAACAGATAGATGTAGAAGAACACCAAGAATGTTTGAACTTGGTGTTTTTGATTTTGAAGTGCTGATCGCTTGTTATACAGGGGTTTAGAAATATTTTATGTGATTTAGAAAATGGCTTTTTCCTATAGAAAAACTTTTTTTATTGACAGCCCTAAAAAAGTAAGTTATCATGCTAGGAGTTTGAATAAAGAAACAGGGAGAGTGATGACGATGGCAGTAGCCACAGTATCTAAACCAGCAAAGAAACCAGCTGCTAAAAAGCCGGCTAGTAAAAAGAAACGGGCAGCACCGAAGAAAAATTTGGTCATTGTGGAGTCACCAGCCAAGGCCAAGACCATTGAAAAGTATTTAGGGCGCAATTATAAAGTTGTAGCGTCAGTCGGACATATCAGAGATTTAAAAAAATCTTCTATGTCCATTGATTTTGATAACAACTATGAACCGCAATATATCAATATTCGTGGTAAGGGCCCCTTAATCAATGACCTAAAAAAAGAAGCCAAAAAAGCGAAGCAAGTCTTCTTGGCAAGTGACCCGGATCGAGAGGGAGAAGCGATCTCATGGCACTTGTCACATATCCTTGATCTGGACAAAAATGATAAGAATCGCGTTGTTTTCAATGAGATCACGAAGGATGCTGTCAAGAATGCTTTCGTTGAACCGCGGACAATTGATATGGACCTCGTTGATGCCCAGCAGGCTAGGCGGGTCCTTGATCGGATTGTGGGTTACTCTATTTCTCCGCTTCTGTGGAAAAAGGTCAAAAAAGGCTTGTCGGCAGGGCGAGTACAATCAGTAGCCCTCAAGCTGATTATTGATCGTGAAAATGAAATCAAGGCTTTTAAGCCAGAAGAATATTGGACTATTGACGGTGCCTTCAAGAAGGGAAACAAGAAATTTCAAGCTAGCTTCTACGGAATTGATGGTAAGAAAACCAAACTGAGCACTCAAGATGATGTGCAGGCGGTTTTAGCTAAACTAACGAGCGATGATTTCCATGTAGATAAGGTTGAAAAGAAGGAGCGTCGTCGCAATGCTCCCCTGCCTTATACAACATCGTCCTTGCAGCAGGATGCTGCTAATAAAATTAATTTTCGTACGCGTAAAACCATGATGATAGCCCAACAGCTTTACGAGGGAATCAGTCTAGGCCGCGGTGGGCAACAAGGCTTGATTACCTACATGCGTACAGACTCGACGCGTATCAGTCCGCTTGCTCAAAATGACGCCGCTGGTTTTATTACTGAGCACTTTGGCGAGAAATATTCCAAACATGGTAGCCGAGTACGTAATGCTTCGGGAGCACAAGACGCCCATGAAGCTATTCGTCCATCCAGTGTTTTCCATACACCAGAATCCATTGCCAAGTATCTAAATAAAGATCAGCTAAAACTTTACACCTTGATTTGGAATCGCTTTGTCGCCAGTCAAATGACAGCAGCTGTTTTTGATACTATGAAGGTAACCTTGGGGCAAAATGGGGTCACTTTCACAGCTAATGGCAGTCAGGTGAAATTTGACGGGTATCTAGCTGTGTATAATGATTCCGATAAAAATAAAATGCTGCCGGAGATGGCAGAAGGTGATCAAGTCAAAAAGATTTCTACCGCTCCGGAACAACATTTTACTCAGCCCCCTGCCCGCTACTCGGAAGCGACGCTGATCAAGACTCTGGAGGAAAATGGTGTCGGTCGCCCGTCTACCTATGCTCCAACCCTAGAAACCATTCAGAAGCGCTACTATGTACGCCTATCTGCTAAGCGTTTTGAACCAACAGAGCTGGGAGAAATCGTCAATAACCTTATTGTTGAATTTTTCCCCGATATTGTTGATGTTGCCTTTACTGCTGAAATGGAAGATAAACTGGATGGGGTCGAAGTCGGCAAACAAAAATGGCAAACTGTTATTGACGACTTTTACAAGCCATTTGAAAAAGAGTTAGAAAAAGCGGAAGATGGCATTGAAAAAATTCAAATCAAGGATGAACCAGCCGGTTTTGACTGCGATATCTGCGGTCATCCCATGGTAATTAAATTAGGACGTTATGGTAAGTTCTACGCCTGCAGTAATTTCCCAGATTGCCACAATACTAAGGCCATTACCAAGGAAATCGGTGTAACCTGCCCGACCTGTGGTCAGGGACAAGTCATAGAGCGCAAAACCAAACGCAACCGTATCTTTTATGGCTGTGATCGCTATCCAGACTGTGACTTCACATCTTGGAATCTGCCGGTTGGCCGCAACTGTCCTAAATGTGATCACTACCTTGTAGAGAAAAAAGTCCGTGGCGGCGGTAAGCAGGTAGTCTGCAGCAACGACAGCTGTGATTATCAAGAAGAAAAGGTGAAATAAGGGATGAGGAAAGCTTCTTGTCTTTCTAGTTTTAAACTTAACCAGCTGGCGGAATAGACCAAAATCTTATCTCCTAGCTGCCAACTTGGTTGATGAGTCTTTTGAAATCCAACCTTGTAGCACACCGTTATCGCCATATAAGTTTCAAGAATGAGGGTACCGTCACAGATCATGAAGGAAGTATTGCTTTGCTAGCGCTAACTAAGTTGTCCCATGGTTTTGTTCTAATATCATACTATCCCAGCCTCTTTTTGCTGCAAGAATGCTAAGAAGATAACTTTGCAAATAGACTTAAAAGATGCTAAAATATAACAGTATTTAGTTAAGTTAGTCGAATTGTAGAGTGAGATGCGATTCATAATATCTCAAAGAAAAGGAGACCGCGATGAATAATAGAGAAGAGTGGGTAAATCAATTTGAAGCTTTGACTGGCCGTAAGCCAACAGCAGCTGAGTACGTACAGGCAAAAGAAACGAATTTTGATTTAAGCCAGATTGCCGCTATTGCGGGATTAGTTAATCCAAGTCAAGCATCGGAAACTGGGCAGGTCCCAGGGGCTTTAGGAAGCCAAGAAGCTGTGGAAAATGTTGCAGAAAGCTCTCCTCAGTCGGTTCAAAGCGCTATTCCTCAGTCCGCGCAAGCAGATCAAGAAGATGTTAAGACCCTTCAAGGAAAATGGGTCAGCCAATTTGAGGCACTGACTGGTCGCAAACCAACCCCCGATGAGTATATGCAGGCCAAGGAAACAAATTTTGATTTGGCTCAGGTGACAGCTATTGCGGGGCTTGCTAATCCAAGTCAAACACCAGAAGCTGGGCAGGCGATTCAGCCGGATATGACCCAGCAACAAATTCCATTTACTGAATCAGGGCAAATGCCCCAGCAGCCACAAGTTCAAAACTTTCAACACCCTGCTTTCCAACCAGCAAATATGCAGATGCCCGGTCAAGTTCCTACAAAACCAACAGGTTCTGGCATGGTCTTGAATCTTATTCTACCAATTGTATCCTTGGTACTGTCAGTTATTTTTGCTGGTTTGTCGTTCACAGGAGCTGCTCCTGTTTTCCTTGGTCTTGCCTTTTTAGGATTGATTTTTGCCATTGTCTTGTTGGTCATTAATCTAAAAAGTCAGAAAAAGCTCTTGTCCATCATTGCTGCTGGTGTTGCTGCTTTTGCTGTCCTTATCAGTATTGGTGGTGTTATCGTTAATATTAGCCGTCATTCGTCAGAAAGCACTCCAGCCTCAACAGAGCAAGGTGAAAAATCTGGGGCTAAGGTTGAAGATGACAGTGATGATGCCGATGATTATGTTGATAAAAATTATAAATTCGAGTGGAAAAAGGATGAAGTCGAAGATATCAAAGTCGACGATGATACGGTTGCCGATGTTGTAAGTGAATATGGAAAAGCTTCCGCCGCTAAGATTTCGGATAAATCCTTGGTACTTCGTTATGAAGATTCTTCTGATGAAGATAGTAAGCAGTCTGTTGCCATCTCGTTTGTAAAGGAACACGATGGCACTTGGGTTGTGCGGTATGTTGATGCTAGTCTTGAAGCAAATGATATCGATGTGAGTGGTGATAGCTACAAGTCGGACTGGACTAAATCCGATTTTGATGCCTTAAAAGAGGGGGATTATAGTACTGGCGAGGGTGGTACATCGTGGTCAGAAATTAAAGGCAAGCACGATAAGCCATCAGAAGCTTATTATACTTTCTCAAATTATGGTAATGGTGATACCAATAAAGGTTTGACAGTCTACTATATCGACTTTGATACTGATGATTCTCATGCAGATTATGTAAGTCTCGATTTTGTACTCCAAGATGATGGTAAGACTTATAAAATGAATAGTAAATATGGTTCGGGTGCTGGTATTAGCAATGACTAGACTATAAATAGCATCTTGAGTGTATAGATGATAAAGTGTACAGAAGGCTTTGGCCTTCTTTTTTGTTCCTATCGCTGAACGAACTATTTGTTTGACGGATGATTATTAGTTAACTGCTTTTAGCCCTCCAACCTCCCTCCTTGTTCATTATGCTAGTCAATTACTGATTTTTCTGTTAGACTAAATTTATGATGCTTGAACCAAGAAATAATTCTAAACTGACGAACCATCAAAACGAACGCTGCCGCCAGTTCCAGACTGAGAAGGCCAAGGAGTCCAGTCTTCTATTTATAGGGGATTCTATCGTTGAATTTTTCCCTTTGAAAAAATATCTAGGCCACTACCTCAATCTTGTTAACCATGGCATTGCTGGTATTTCAGCCCATTGGCTGGCAAATCATGTCCCAGAAGCCTTGGGTAATCAACGGCCCGGTAAAATTTTTTTGCTGGTTGGTACCAATGATATCGGTATGGGCTACGATGTCGCTGTTATTGCTGAAAAAATCGAAGAATTGATTCACAATTTACAGATGGAAGTTGTTGGCTGTCCTATCTCGATTTTATCTGTTCTGCCAGTTAATGAAGCGGAGAACTATCAAACCAAGGTTAAAATTCGACGAAACCAGACTATTCAAACGCTGAATAAGCACTTACAAGGCTTACCAGCCGTTGAGTTTATTGATCTTTATAAGACTTTGCTGGATGAGCAAGGTCAGTTAGCAGAACCTTATACCCAAGAAGGTCTACATTTAACTCAAAAAGGATATCAGGTTCTAGCTCAAGCTTTAAAGCCTTATATTTAAAATGGGCAGGCCAGTTTTAGATCCGACTTAAAAGCGACAATCTGAGAAAAGATTGCTAGGCTCATGCTTTTTTCTGCTTGGATGACTAAGATTCTGTAGCTGGGCCTTTGCTTTTTTGTGCTGGTCAGTCATGAACAGGCTTTTTAAAAAATTTGCTATAATGAAAGAAAGATTAAAGAGGAGGGTAAAGATAAGATGCGAGTGGGACTGGTTTTAGAAGGCGGGGGTATGAGAGGGCTCTATACAGCAGGAGTGCTGGATGCTTTTTTGGATGAGGAGATTCGGGTCGACGGTGTTGTTGCTGTCTCAGCTGGTGCTTTATTCGGTGTTAATCTTCTATCCAAGCAGCGTGGACGCGGTTTGCGTTATAACAAAAAATATATCGGACGTAAGGACTACATGAGTATCTGGTCTTGGCTGCGAACGGGAAATTTTGTCAACAGGGATTTTGCCTACTATAAGGTTCCTCTAGAGTTAGATGTTTTTGACCAAGAGACCTTTGAAGCATCCGGAGCAGACTTTTATGCGGTAGCAACAAACATCAAAACCGGGAAACCAGCCTACCTTAAAGTATCGGATGTTTTCCATGAAATGGAAATCTTACGAGCCAGCTCGGCTCTGCCTTTGGCTTCTAAAATAGTGGATTGGCAGGGAGAAAAGTACTTAGATGGCGGTCTGTCAGATTCTATACCAGTTGATTTTGCCCGAGGACTGGGGTTTGATAAATTGATTGTTGTTTTGACGCGGCCGCTTAATTATCGCAAGAAACCATCGAGCGGTCGTATTTATAAGCTTTTTTACCGTTCTTATCCAGAATTTATCAAGATAGCCAGTCAGCGCTGGAAAAATTACAACAAAGCTGTCGAACATGTCCTAGATCTAGAAGCATCAGGGGAGCTTTATGTTCTGCGGCCTGAACAGGACTTAGATATTGGACGTTTGGAGACAGATCCCGATAAATTTGAGACAATTTACCAGCTGGGATTGGCCGATACTAGGGACTCCATGTCTGGTCTTAAAAGTTACTTAGACTTAGCTTAGACTAGTTTATCTTTAGAGTGCTGTTTGCTGGGCAAGTTGCTTCGCCTATTGGTAAAAGTTTGAGGTTTACGTTCAGTAGCCTGCCTATGGCAGATGCTGCTGCTTTTTGGAATTCTAGTGACTTGAGGTGGTTTATTTCGCAGACCTTATTGTTACTTTCAAAGTTTCAGAAAAGGCTTAAATATCTTATAAAAGGAGTAGGATGAGAGATTACGCTAAATTTTACAGTCAGCTGACAAGGCATTTACGCCAAGATTCCCGGGCCTTGAAACTGCTTGCCTTACTCAACCAATCCCTAACGAGGTTGATGTATGTTCTTTACCCTTGCTTGCTAGTCTATTTAATTTGGGCACGCCAGTTTGAGCAGGCTTTGGCCACATTTCTGATTCCTGCCGCATCTTTTATCGTGGTTAGTCTACTGCGTCATTGGCTCAATCATCCCAGACCCTATGAAACGTGGACTATAGAACCTCTTATCCATAAAGAGAGCAAGGGAAATTCGATGCCTAGCCGTCATGTTTTTTCAGCTAGTATTGTTAGTCTATGCGTCTGCCAATTATCACCTTATTTGAGTGGAGTCTGCCTTTTTCTAGCGGCTCTTTTAGCTGTCTGCCGTGTTTTAGGTGGAGTCCACTATCCTAAAGATGTCCTCGTTGGGTACATCTTAGGGTTGATTTGCGGTAGTTTCGTATTACTGGCTTAATAGCTTAGTGGCCCTTCTACGGTTTCTTTTTTTAGATTAAATTAAGTAGCACATTTGAAAGAATAAGTTTTCAAGTGTGTTTTCTTTTAGGAATCTAGTCTATTTGATTTCTACCCTATTACTTATGATCGGATGCTATCTACCCCATGATTATTTAAAAGCATCCAAGTTTATTTAATCGAAATAACAAAAAGAAGTAATTTTTATGTTATAAGATGATGGTAGAGTAATATAAGATGATGTTTTTTTATTAAATGAAAGAGATGTCATACTAAAGATTAAACGTGAATTAAAATAAAAGTGTCAAGGAAAGGAATAGGACTGCTAGTTTTTTTAAAATCCAGTAGCTTAAAATGATTGGTTTCGCAAGTTTTATAGGCAACTTCTTTAGCCTACTGGATTGTTAAAGGGAAGGAAATCTAGTATCTTGATAAGCGCCTACGACTCTACGAAGTTCAGCAGTCTAAGGAGAGACTGCTGAAGCTTGTTGCCTAAAAACTAAAAAGCAACAATTAGTGAGACAGGAGTCAGAAATTTTGACCTCTTCGTCAGGCTTCCTAATTTCTTTGAGTCGTTTGATGCTTTGCTTGGCAAGCTCAAATTCCAATCTATAAATTATTCCTTGGATAAATTAGAGTGGCTTTACGACACCAAGTTTTGGTTAGTCATCTTACTAACCAAACGAAGTTAGTGGGAGGGGCACCCAATTCACTATGGTGATTGGCCTTTGTTATCAAGTTCGGAGCCCTTAGATAACGCGCCTCTGCTGTATCTTATTTAATTGAACACGGGACCAATCCCCTTGAAAAAACAGCTTGTTTGGGGAATCAGGATTTCCGACCAACCGTCCATTTTTCTAGCGGGAATTTTCGCTAAAGCGAACCGGCCCTTGGTATCATAGTAAAAGGAGATAGGATGAAAGCAAGTTATAAAGGAAAGTTAGTAGAGGTCTGGCGGGTTAGTCAGCAGCGCCCTTACCCGAGCTGGGTCGCTGAAGCCTTTAAAAAGCAATTATTGACCTGGCGAGATAGCAAAAGAGTACGGGTGCTAATTCCGGCCTTGAACCCTGAATGGGCTAGTGAGAGCCATTACTATGGTTACGGAATGTATGATACGGCTCAAATTGGTGATGTCATTGACTATACCAACAGAAAGATTGTTCCTGCAGAGATTTTTAATAGGTATTACAGAACAATAGGAAACTGGTAGGATGATAGGTCGATTGGTAATGTCAGTGAGCAAAGCTGGCTTACTTACCAATCATTGATCGGTTTAAACGTCCGTTTAAAAACAGAAGGATTGGATTAATTTTTATCCAGTCTCAATGAAGCTATACTATATGCCAGCTTCGAAAAAAGTAGGAGTGAGTAGAGGGAGTCAAAGAGCGATGTCACTGACTTCTTTTACTCATTTTTTAAGTAGTCTGACTGGAAAAACTCTCAGGAAAAAGGTAAGATGTCAGTAATGGGAGATAGTCTATCTTACGACCGAATGGGTAAGCATCAGGTAAAACAGGTTGAGGAAGGATAGGAGTTAATGCTGTATATCTATGTCTTGGAGGATGATTTTCAACAACAGGCACATATGGAAAAAGTAGTCGGTGACTATGTGCAAAAGCATGGCCTTGAGCATGAATTCATGCTTTCTGGCAAGCCTGAGCAGCTGTTGGAAAGTGTTAAAGGAAAAGGTAGTCATCAAGTTTTCTTTCTTGATATTGAGATTAAAAAAGAAAAGATGAAAGGGCTGGAAGTCGCACGAGCTATCCGTGAGCGAGATCCTAATGCCATCATTGCTTTTATCACAACGCATTCAGAACTGATGCCGTTGACCTTTAAGTATCAAGTATTGGCCTTGGACTTTATTGATAAAAATCTTAAAGAAGCTCTATTTGTAGAGAAAGTTGGAGCTGTGCTGGACTACGCTCAAAAAAGTTTAACGAGTACCGTTGCAGATGATGCTTTCTTCTTTGAAAATAGATATTCCCGTGTGCAGCTGCCTTTCAATGATATCCACTATATTGAGGTTTCCAGCATTTCTCATAAGTTAATTCTTCACGGTAAGCATGACTATATGGAATTTTACGGAACCTTGGATGAAATTGAAAGGGATAAGCGCTTTTTGAGGGTTCATCGCTCTTTTGCCATTAATCCCGCTAATGTTGTTAGGCTTGACAAACAGCAGCGAATGGCTTACTTTCCCAATAAGGGGAGCTGTCTCGTATCCAGAACCAAGATGAAGGAGCTGGAACGCCAGCTGAGCAAACTGCATAAGGGGAAGGGGTGAGCTCATGGTTGCTGCAATGCTGATGTGCTTTAATGTTGTGGTCACTCTGTTAACCTGCCTGATTATATTTGAGAGAACCTCCGGAATTAAGGTGCCTTTTATCTATAAGGGGTTATTTCTGATAATAGGAACTATTGGCTATCTTCCAACTAGGCTACTACTTTTTTCAGATTACCTCTTCCATGTCGCTCTTCTCTATTTCCTAGCCAATAAATTTGGAAAGTTTGGATCCAGTATTTGGCTAAAGTTATTTGTGGCTCTCTATCCCAAGGTAATGTTTGAGATTATTTCGCGGTTTTTAGTTCTCAATATTTTTTCGATAGTTTATCCAAATGTTGTTGAACTTGAATCTTCGAGCCCTTTGCTCATCATATTTGTGACTGGTTTGCAGTGTCTGGGCACAATTATGCTGAATGAAATCCTCATCAGGCTGTTGAAAATGGATTTTAGACGTATGACTGAGGTAGAAGATCAGACTGTTTTAGTCCCTATTATTAAGCCGACGGTTTTTATCTTAAGTGTCTACTATGCTATCCAGTGGTTTTCTTATAATTTAACAGCCGCGCACTTGGTTTCTAATGATACAACAGTGACCATCAGGAAGTACCTCAGTCTCATTTTTATGGTCTCTGTTCTCGTTTTTATCGCCGTTCTCAATCAGCGGATAACGGTTTATCTGGAAGGAAGGCTGGCTAGGCAGCAGAAGGATGAACTGGAGCGCCTGACGGATTACAATCATCAGATTGAACATCTTTATCGTGATATCAGAGCTTTTCGGCATGACTATATGAATATCCTAATCAGTCTGCAGCAAGGCATTGATCGTAATGACATGGTCAGTGTTCGCAAGACTTTTAACAGTGTATTAGCGGATTCAGGAAATTTTCTTCAGTCAGATCAGTTTGCCGTAGCAGAGCTCTCTTTAATCGACAGCGATGCTATTAAGAGCGTTTTGATTTCTAAGCTGCATCAGGCTGATAATCAGGGGATTAGCGTAAACGTTGAGGTTATTAAAGAAATTGGTGAGCCCAATTTTCCAATGCTTGATTTTATCCGTGTGCTGACAATTTTATTGGATAACGCGATAGAGGCTGCTGCCGAGTCTGAAAATAAGTGGCTAAGTCTTTCTTATTTTTATGACAAGGGTAAGACTGTTTTGATTATCGAAAACAGTTTGTCAGATCAACCAGATAGCCTAGACCAGCTTTATCAACGTGGAGTTTCCTCTAAAGGAGAAACACGCGGCTGGGGTCTCGCTAATGTCAGGGAGCTTTTAGCTGCCCATCCTCATGCTAGCTTAAAGACCAGTGCGCGGGATGGCAGTTTCCAGCAGATTATTGAAATTGGCGATACGATATAGGTAGGTTATAATAAAATGAGACCCAGCTAGGGGTCTCATTTCAGACTGAAGACAAAGCTCTTGGAATTACATTTCTAAGAGCTTTTTGCTCTGTTTAGGAGTATACTAAAAGAAAACAGTTTGTGAGGTAAGGCCATGTTTCACAAAGAAAAGCCAGATTAT
>NZ_JBZFUM010000024.1:0-37409 GCF_058314535.1 Streptococcus sp. ELY_125
CTGGAGTTTATCAACCAAGAGGCCTTCCACTCGCTAGAAGAATTAACCCTAAAAACGAAAGATTATGTCCACTGGTGGAATCATCACCGTATTCACGGTAGTCTCAACTACCAAACACCCATGACTAAAAGAGCAATCGTTTAACAAAAACACTTTATAAATTTTGTACAGAAAACTGTTGCCTTTTCGGAACTTTTTCATACTCAAAAAGTTCCATAATTCTTGCGGTGGGATTTACCCATTATAGAAATTATAGAGCCTTTATTACTTATTACTGGACTTGGTTTTATTATCCTCAAAACTCCAACAGTTAGTGTCTTTTCTTACAAAACTGTAAGAATGCAGAGCGAAATTGTAAGGTTCAAGGGGGAAATTTTCGGTAAACTAAAGATGGTTAAAGATAAAGAAGCGCCGTTAGGTCAATTCAGCTTTAAGCTGATTGGTTCTTAGGTTATAATAAATAGAAAAGAGGATACCACATGCTGTTAGAAATTAATCATCTCAAGAAAATTTTCCGCACGCGCTTTTCCAAGGAAGAGACCCATGCGCTGCAGGATGTTGATTTTAAGATTGACAATGGCGAATTTATCGCCATTATGGGGGAGTCGGGCTCTGGAAAGACTACCCTGCTCAATATTCTGGCGACCTTAGAAAAGCCAACGGAAGGTTCAGTTATGCTCAATGGTCAGGATATTACCAAAATCAAGGAGAGCCAGCTGGCTAGTTTTCGTCTCAAGAATCTAGGATTCGTCTTTCAGGAGTTCAACCTGCTGGATACCTTGTCTGTAAGAGACAATATCTTTTTACCTCTGGTCTTGGATCGCAAGCCCTATCAGGAAATGAATCGCCGTTTAAATGAACTGGCTCCTTTACTCAGGATCCAAGACTTATTGGACAAGCGCCCTTTTGAGCTATCTGGTGGGCAAAAGCAAAGGGTAGCAGTGGCCAGAAGTCTGATGGCCAATCCGCAGGTTCTGCTGGCTGATGAACCGACCGCAGCTCTGGATTACCGCAACTCTGAAGACCTGCTCAACCTATTTGAAACCATTAATTTAGATGGTCAGACCTTACTTATGGTAACCCACTCAGCCAATGCCGCAGGTCACGCTAAACGTGTGCTCTTTATCAAAGACGGCCGAATTTTTCATCAGCTCTACCGTGGTGATAAGACCAACAAGGATTTTAGCAAGGAAATCTCGCTAACCATGTCAGCCCTGTTAGGAGGTGAGTAGGATGTTCTATCTTAAAATGGCTGTCCGTAATCTCAAAAACTCTATAAGCCAGTACGGTCCCTTCATGTTGGCCAGTCTTCTGCTCTTCTCCCTGCTTTGTTCATCATGGCTAATTTTACTCAGCCCTATGGGGAAAGGAATGAGCACTGGGGCTACCACCTTGGTCTTAGGCATTTTTGTCCTGACTATCTTTTCTCTTATCATGGAGCGCTACAGCTACAAGATCTTACTTAAGCAGCGCAGCCGTGAATTCGGACTCTACAATATATTGGGAATGAACAAGACCCAAGTCAGTTTTATAGCGACGCTGGAGCTTGGGATCATCTTCCTTGGATTAACCTTTATAGGTTCTGTTTTCAGTGCTGTCTTCTCAAAATTTCTCTATCTCATCTTTGTCAATATTATCAACTATGACAAGCTTAATTTAAAGCTGACTATCCTGCCCTTTATTCTGACGATTATTATTTTTGCAGGGATCTTTCTGGTCTTGGAGTTAACAGCCCTCTGGCATATCAGAAAGTCCTCTCCTTTAAACCTCTTCAGTAAGCAGGAGCAGGGAGAAAAAGAACCTCGAGGCAATATTATCTTGGCGGCAGCTGGGCTGCTGTCACTGGGTTGGGCTTATTATCTGGCTTTAACATCTACCAATTCTGCGGCTCTCACGGTACTGTATCGCTTCTTTATTGCCGTCTTATTGGTTATCGTTGGGACCTATCTTTTCTATATCAGCTTTATGACCTGGTATCTCAAGCACCGCCGTAAAGATAAGGACTATTATTACCAGCCCGAGCACTTTGTTACCACCTCGCAGATGATCTTTCGCATGAAGCAAAATGCGACAGGTCTAGCCAGTATTACCTTGTTGGCAGTCATGGCTCTGGTTACCATCGGCACGACAGTATCCCTCTACAGCAATACTCAAAATGTAGCCAGAGAGACTTTTCCCAAATCCGTCAGAATTACCTACTACACTAAGGATGGTGAAGGACGGCAGCGTCTGCAGGCTGATATCCTAGATAAGCTGGACAAATCGGATAAGGATCTTATTGACTACACCACGAGTACAATTTTTATGCCCCTAAGCACTCAAAAATCTATGCGGGTAACCGATAAGGATGTCCTAAAAGATGTTAGCCGACAGGGGTTTGTCTATATCATGACACAGGAGGATTTCCGAAAACTAGGCAATGACCTCCCCCACCTCAAAAAGAAGCAGGCAGCCTTCTTTATCCAAAAGGGTAACAGTCGGCTAAAAAACCTCGATTTATTAGGACGGCACTATGATATCGTCAAGAACTTTAAAGATGTCCAGATGCCAGACCTTGCTAATACCTATAATCCAGGCCTTCTGGTCGTCGCTGATCGTCAAGAGGCTAAAGCTATAGTAGCAGCTTACAAACCTTATTTATCTAAGATGACAATGCTCAGTGAAACGTATACGGCCTACTTGGATCTGTCTGATAAGGAAATAAAAAAAGTTGCACCAAATGGTATTGCTATCGGCCAGAGTAAAGATGCGGGCCGTCTGGACACACGCCAGACTTATCTGGAAGAAGGCTACCAAATTTTCGGCGGTTTGCTCTTCACAGGTGTCCTTTTAGGCAGCAGCTTTATTTTAGGATTGGCTCTGATTATCTATTACAAACAGTATTCTGAAGGGCATGAAGACAAGAAGTCCTATCGTATCTTGCAAGAAGTCGGTATGAGTGAAGGGCAGGTAAAAAAGACCATCAATTCACAAATTATCCTCGTCTTCTTTATGCCTTTAGCCTTTGCTGCCTTGCACTTTGTGATGGCTATTCCCATGCTCAAGCAGCTGCTTCTAGCTTTCGGTGTAACCAGCTCCAATCTGGTCTACCTTGTCAGCCTTATAACGGTTGCGCTTATCGCCTTGATTTACTTTATCATTTATCGCCTGACCAGCCGCACCTATTATCGTCTGATTGAACGCTGAAGAGCAAGAGGTTATTAAGATTAAAATTTCAAGAACCTAGATCGATCTTTTCGTCTCAGGTTCTTTTATGTTAAAATAAACTGAATGCACTTGTAATCCTGCGAAAAAAATCCGCCTTCCTATAAACTCAGCCCTTCTTCGTCGAACGTATTAGTTTTGGGAGAGCCAAAGAACTTTGTATTCCGTGAAAAAGCTAGTATGACAAATGTTATAGCCTTTACATACTCATCTTTCAGAAAGGAGATTTATGACTCAGCCGCAAGAGAAAATCTATCTGGTTGAAGATGATCAGACCATTGTCTCGCTGCTTAGCCAGCACCTGTCCGATCGCTATCAGGTAGCCAGTGTCCGCAATTTTCGTGATGTCCGCCGGGAAGCTGAAGATTTTAAACCGGATCTTATCTTAATGGATATTACATTGCCTTATTTCAATGGCTTTTATTGGACAACAGAGATTCGCAAGTCTATGACTGTTCCTATTATTTTTATATCATCCAGTGATGATGAGATGGACATGGTTATGGCGCTCAATATGGGCGGTGACGACTTTATTGCTAAACCTTTCTCACTGCCTCTTCTGGATGCCAAAATTTCCGCCTTCCTGCGCCGGGCTCAGCAATTTACAGCTGATGTTCTGCATATAGGCAATTTTAGCCTGACACGTGACGGTCTTTTGTCTAATGGTGACAGGCAGGTTGCTTTATCACCGACAGAAAATAAGATCTTAGCAATTTTACTGTCTCACAAAGATCAGGTGGTCTCCAAGGAAGAACTGCTGGAAAAGCTCTGGGAAAACGAGAGCTTTATTGATCAGAATACCTTGAGTGTTAATATGACCCGCTTGCGCAAGAAGATAAGTCCTTTGGATTTTAATCATATCCATACGGTGAGAGGGGTAGGGTATTTACTCAAATGATTAGGAAGTTCATCAAAGAATACGGCCTCTGGTATCTGATTTATGGACTTACAGCTGGTTTGTTCTGCCTGACCTTTTGGCTCTATCATTTGCCTTTGGAGTATTTTATCAATAGTCTAGCTTTAAATATCGTTATTTTGTTAGGGTTCAGTCTCTGGCTTTATGCCCGTTTTTATAGTAAGCTAAAACAACTAAATAATACTACAATTAATTTTGAGCCGGCGGATTTTAAAAGATGGCAGTCCCCTAGCGATCGAGCCTATCAGGCGATTATTGCTGATTTAAAGGCCAAAGAGGCTGAGCTCCTATTGGAGGCGGTGCAAGAACGCGACCGTTTGGAAGCTATGATAAAAATGTGGTCCCACCAGATGAAAGTTCCTATTTCTGCCTTATCACTCATGGCTCAAACCCAGCAGCTGGATAAAAATGAGGTCGAGCAGCAGCTTCAACGGCTGCAGAACTATCTCAATACCTTGCTGGCCTACCTTAAATTCAGCCAGCATAATGATGACTTTCGCTTTGAGCTTATCTCGGTGCGTGAGTTGGCTGTCGACCTTATCAAGACTTATCGCACTCTCTGCCTTGCTAAAAATCTATCGGTATCTATTGATGGGGACTGGCGGATTAAGACAGATAAAAAATGGCTGACCTTTGCTCTAGCCCAGATACTGGACAATGCTATTAAATACTCTCATGAAAATAGCCAAATCAGCCTTACAATGACCGACCAAGGCGTGACCGTCAGCGACCAAGGTATGGGCATTCTCCCGGAGGATCTGCCTAGACTTTTTGAGGAAGGCTTTACGGGTTACAATGGTCACGAGCACCAGAAGGCCACTGGATTTGGTCTTTACATGACCAAACAGATATTGGACAGCCTAGGACTGACGATTGCCATCAGCAGCCAAGTCGGCCAAGGCACCAGTGTCCGAATTACAAAAGCATAATCTTTATCACAAAAACCAAGGCCGCGCTTGCTCGTTATTCAATCGCGGTTTTTATATGACTTAGAGAATAAAGAGAGTGGGACAGGAACCAATAATTCGTGATAAAATCACGATTTTGATTTTCCTCGCTCTCTTATCTTAAGGCTTAGGCCTCTGCCACTTTCCTGTTTTTAGGTGGCAGTCTATCCCCAGACTGCCAAACTCCATCGGAGTATTTTGACACTTGCCTTGCAAGCTTTATTTCTTTTTAACCCACCTCCACATAGCTCCAAAGGTCCCCCGGACCTTTGGAGCTTGGAGATAAGATGAACTAGCGTTCATAGAATTGGATGTCAATCACTGCGCCTAGCAAATAAAATTGACCAAATAATAAGGTTGAGAACTTTTGTCTCAACCTCTTTGAATTTATTTCATCGTAGGGAACAACAATACGTCGCGGATGGTAGTTGTATCTGTTAAGAGCATAACTAAACGGTCAACACCGATGCCCAGTCCGCCTGTTGGCGGCATACCGTATTCAAGTGCTTCGATATAATCATAGTCGATGCCAGTAGCCTCATCATCACCAAGTTCTTTGGCAGCTGCCTGAGCCTTGAAACGTTCTAACTGATCAATTGGATCATTTAACTCGGTAAAGGCATTGCCGTATTCATTGGCCATGATAAAGAGTTCAAAACGATCAGTGAAGCGCGGATCATCTGCATTTTTCTTAGCCAGAGGAGAGACTTCAACTGGATGTCCGTAGACAAAGGTTGGCTGAATAAGTGTTTCTTCAACAAATTCTTCAAAAAAGGCATTGATAATATGTCCGACAGATGTAAAGTGTCTTTCTAGTGGAACATTTTTTTCTCGTGCCAAGTCTTGAACTTCTTCCAAAGTCATTTCCTGCCAGAAATCAACTCCTGTTACTTCCTTGATAGCGTCAATCATATGTACGCGTTTGAAGGGCTTGTTGATTTTGATTTCAGTACCTTGGTAGACAACAGAAGCGTCTCCCTTAACAGCTTTAGCAGCATGCTGGATAATCCCCTCAGTCAAGTCCATGATATCATTGAAATCTGCATAGGCCTGATAGACTTCAATGGAGGTAAATTCAGGATTATGGGTAGCATCCATTCCTTCGTTGCGGAAGATTCGGCCAATTTCATAAACACGCTCCATACCACCGACAATCAGGCGTTTGAGGTGGAGTTCGGTTGCAATCCGCAGTACCATGTCCATATCCTGAGCGTTGTGGTGGGTAATAAATGGCTTAGCCGCCGCCCCTCCAGCCTCGTTGTGAAGAACAGGTGTTTCAACTTCCAAGAAGTCAAGACTGTCCAGATAACGGCGAATTTCAGAAATGATTTGTGAGCGAGTGACAAAGCGTTCGAAGCTGTTACGATTGGTAATCAGATCCAAGTAGCGCTTGCGGTACTTGGTTTCCACATCTGTTAGACCGTGGAATTTTTCAGGCAGGGGACGCAGAGCCTTGGACAGATGCGTAATATGAGTTGCCTTGATAGAAAGTTCTCCCATATCGGTTCGCATGACTTCACCCTCAACGCCCAAGAAGTCGCCAATATCCGCCTTTTTGAAAATTTGGTAGTTTTCATCACCAACGGCATCCTTACGGACATAGATTTGAATTTGCCCTTCCCGATCTTGCAGGTGGGCGAAGCCGACTTTACCTTTACCACGTTTGGTCATGAGGCGGCCAGCAATAGTAGCGGTTTCGTTAAGCTCATGCAACTCTTCTTTAGATTTGCTATCATATTTTGTTTTTAGCTGGGCAGAGTTCGCCGTCCTATCGAAACGCCTTCCAAAAGGATCGACTCCCTGTTCGGCCAACGCCGCCATCTTTTCTCGGCGAACAAGCTCTTGGTCATTTAAATCTTCATGATGTTGCTGTGACATGTTTTTCCTCCAGAAGTTACTCCACAATATTTTATCATAATTTTTCGCTTAATAGTAGAGACTTGGTCATTTTTAAGCCTTGCGCACAGCAGGTGGCAATCAGTATTTGCCCTTATTTTTCTTTGGAGTGCTTAACGGCTTTGTATCTTGATAAATTGAACACGCCTACACTCCTGTGAAAAAAGACTCACCTGCTCAGAATCTCACTGATTCCTCGTCAGGTTCTCTATTTTTCTTTGGAGTGCTTAACGGCTTTGTATCTTGATAAAAAGAAGTTAGCTGATTTGTGATGGTTTAGGGTAAAAACATGAAGCAGCCTGATTGCTTGATTATGAACAGATTTCTGTCAGTTTTTTCGTCCACTGGCGGGATGGCAGTAGGATTAGCAGTGATGAGATGATTATGGGTGGTTATGAGTACTGGTATGGCAATAGAATTAGCGTTCATCGCTGCATTTTTTATGATTAATGCTTCCGATAATTCTGAAGTTCTCTGCTCCCAAGATACCAACAGGAACTGTTATGCTATTAAAGAGACTGAAAATCAAGACCTAAAGACTGATTTTAGTAATATTGTGACTGATAATTAGCGTTTGTCAATCTTTAAAAAAGGTAGTATAATTTTGAAGAATAAAATTCGAAAGGTCTGTCATGATTACTTCTATTGTTTTTGATGTTGATGATACTATTTATGACCAGCAAGCTCCCTATCGTTTAGCTATGGAGCAGTGCTTTCCAGACTTTGACATGAGCCAAATAAACCAAGCTTATATCAAGTTCCGTCATTATTCTGACATCGGTTTTCCTCGTGTCATGGCTGGCGAATGGACAACAGAGTATTTCCGTTTTTGGCGCTGCAAGGAAACCCTCTTAGAATTTGGCTACCGCGAGATAGATGAAACGGCAGGCAGCCGCTTCCAAGAAGTGTATGAGCACGAATTAGAAAATATTACCATGCTGGACGAAATGCGGATGACTCTCGATTTTCTAAAAGAAAAAGGGGTAACCATGGGAGTCATTACCAATGGGCCAACTGAGCATCAGCTAAAAAAAGTACGCAAGCTGGGACTCTACGACTATGTCGATCCCAAGAGGGTCTTGGTCAGTCAGGCGACAGGTTTCCAAAAGCCAGATAAAGAAATTTTTAATCTGGCGGCTGAACAGTTCGATATGACCCCAGCTACAACGCTTTATGTTGGAGACTCGTATGACAATGATGTTGTTGGTGCCAAAAAGAGCGGTTGGCAAGCTATGTGGTTCAATCACCGTGGCAGAAAGCTCAAGTCGGGGACCAAACCTGTTTATGATGTTGCCATTGATAATTTTGAGCAACTCTTTGGAGCAGTAAAAATCCTCTTTGATCTTCCCAACAGCAAGTTCTTCTTTGATGCCAATGATAAGGAAAATCCCGTCCTTAAAATGGGGATTGAAAACGGCCTGATGATGGCAGCCGAGCGCTTGTTAGAGAGTAATATGAGTGTGGATAAGGTTGTTATCCTCTTACGCCTAAGCAAACAGCAAGAGCGAGTCTTACGAATGAAGTATGCGACACGCTGATAAGGATACCTTTAAATAAATTTCTTATACTTAAACTTCCTCTGCTAAATCATGGAGTTCACTAAAAAGTTGATGATCTTAAAATATTCAATAATAATAATCTATAAATGATAAAAGTTATACAAAAAAACGAATAATATGCCCTTTTTGCTTTAAAAAGCGGTAAATTATTCGTTTTTTATATTTTAGACCTTATCTAATCCATTATTTATGATGAGCCCTTAAAATCTTTTGGAAGATGTCAAAATAGATTTTCTTTTGCTCATCGTTTAGCTTTTCAAATTCTAATTCAAGTTTTCTAGAAAAATGTGTTCGTGACCTTTCATCTTCAATTTCACTAAAAAATTCAGAAGGCAGGAGGTTAAGTCCCTTTAAAATTTTTTCTAAGGTATTGATTTTAATGTTAGAACGCTCACCACGTTCTATTTTGGCAAAAGAAGAAACGTCTAATTCGGAATATTCGGCTAGTTCCTCTTGAGTCATCCCCAAATCGTTTCGAATTTGAGAAATTTTCCTTGCAATCTTTTGATCTAAATCCATTTACTTATCTCCCAAAATACTATTAGTAGGATATAGATTAAAAAGCATATTTAACAGTCTATAAAAGGATAGATCGACTGGACAAAATATGAATAAGTGTTAAAATATTGACAATAGTTTATGAATAGAAGTATTTCTTATCACTTTTTAAATAAGCTATTTATAGAAAAAATTGTTAGAATAAGGTTAATTTATGGAAATTAAAAGTAGTTTATCTGCCGCTCAATTGCATGCCAGTCAGTTTTCATCCAAGGGAGGTGCGCTGGGTGGTTTGGGTGAAGTAGCCAAGGATGACGCCACGACTGTGGCCGGCAATACTAAGGCGCATGAAGCGCTGGAGACGGTTAAATCAGCCCGAGAAGCGATCTCTGAACTGCTGAGTCATGCTGAGTCATGCTTCTTCAAATATTCACAGTGTTGCCAGTGAATTTGAGACTGTTGATGCCCATCAGGCTCAGGCTATTCGTTCAATTTTGTGAGGGATCAGCCATGTTTCAGTTCTTTAGACAATTATTCAGACGCTCAAGCACTGGTGCTAATGGACAGTATCAGCCATTTAAAGATTATCCGCTGCCCCAACACATACCTGACCAGTTTAGGGAGATGGCTTCTCAATCCCTGACAGGCTCTGCTCAGCCGTCCGTTCAATCGGTCAATCCTGCTAGTGTTCAGGTCCTACCAACTGCAACGTCGTCTCAGCCAGCAGCCCCTCAGTCTGTTCAGCCTGTGAATCTAGCTGGTTCCCCAGTGATTTCCGCTGTTTCGCCAGTGCCTGTTCAAGCAGGCTCCAACTTGGATGTGACATCGCAGTCAAGACCAGATTCAGCTCAGAGCGTTCAATCAGTCTCTCTGAGGCAGTCGTCTGTTCCTAAGCAGGAGACAACGCCGTCTCAGTCGGAGCAAGGGCAATATGTGCCCAAACAGATGATTGCTGACAAGCCAGTTAAATCAAAACAGGGGACTAAAAAATCTGTTCCTAACACCAATTCAGATTGGCAAAGAGGAACCAGCCGAACCTTAATTCTAGAGAATGGGCGGCCAATCTCTAGCAGCGGCGTTCGGCCGACCCCGCCCTGTAAAGAGGATTTGGAGGAGCTGGAACGGCGCCGAGCCCGCATTAAAAAGGAGGCCGAAGCCGAAGCCAAACGTCAGGAAAAACGCAAGCTCATAAAGTCTAAGGAAGCGGAACAAAGCCAGCTTTGGCAGCAGGAACAGGACTTGTATGATGAAGAATATGAGCTCCAGTCTAAAGGTCGGCGGTTAGAAGAACACGAGCAGATGGCCGGTGATGTCTTTAGTCAGCTGGGCGGTGTCTTAGAAGGTCTGGCCTACGCTTATCGATTTTCTGGTGAGCCAGCAGGGAACCGCCATAGTTTCTTTCAAGAGCGGGACAGCGCCAGTTATTTACTGGAAGAAGCCAAAGAGGCCGTACAGGTTCGAAAAAGGCAGGTTATCGAGAAACAGGGATTGGTTTACGATCAGCGTCAGAAACTGACGATTGAGATAGACGATTTAGAAGAGGAGATTCGAAAGATTCCATGAGTATTGATATGTATTTGGAGCAGTCACAGGCTCAGGCAGCCAGTGCTAAGGCCTTAGCCCAACAGGAGATTCAAGCTTATGAAGAACTGGAGACAGCCTTAGAAGAATTTGAGAACAGCCAAGCTGATTTAAAGGGAAAGGCTTATGATTCTGCCCGCCTCTATTCGGAGAGCGTTCTTCGTCCTTTGGTTGCCGGTGCCAAGCGTTTAGCGCAGGCGGTTGGTGAGGCTGTTCAGCGTTTCCCAGAAGCTTATATGGAACAGGTGGCTCATGAGAGTCTGAAAGAATCGGAGCTGGAGATGGCTATTGCCGAGTTAAATCTGCGGATTTCCAACGCTCGGGATGCGGTTGACGCTATGAATCTGGATCGCCATGATGCCAATGAAGGGGCGCGGCTGAACAGCTACAATCGGATGATTGAGATAGGGGAGAGCAGCAAGCGGGTTTTGGAGGAGAAGTTGGAGAAGCTCCGTGCCTTTCATGCTTCCTCTCCGCAGATATTTTCAGAGATTGATGCCCTGAAGTCTGTGGTTGAGACGGGCTTATCCGAGGCAGGCCAGTGCTGGGACAGTAAGAGCGGGACTTTTAAGGTGCCGAAAGACAAGGACTGGGTGAAACAGCTCAATACCATGATGGTGAAGGCTGGTGAAGTGTTGAGCGTGTCTAAGGAAGAACGCGTTGCCTTTAGAAACATGTTACAGACCCAGTATGGTTTTAGTGCTGAAGAAGCTGATATTATGCTGGATGTTTATGTTGGCTTGGTCAAAGAATATGACGGTGATAAAGATAAGGCTAACCAGCAGTTCTTCGTCTATATGGCCTCCTTCGTTTATACTCAGGATACCAAAGGGGCTGCCATGTGGGGGCATACCGGCGGTCTTATGAAAACTGATGAAGTTGAGAAGAAGCTAAAAGATTTAGGCATTAGCTCTAAAAAGATTAATACTCTTAGAACTGCGATTTATAACCAATCAACAGTGACAGGATTAAGTGGTACAACTGAAGCAGAGCAGATGAAAGAATTAAAAAATATATTTCCTAATGCTAAAGAACCTAGGTTAAAAAGTATTTTGAAGCAATATGGTGGAAAAACGGACTTTGCCCATACCAGCGCAACTCTCGCAGCTTACTATAAAGACAACGGTTTGGCAGAAACGGTTTTCAATGAGGATGCCAATGCTGGCTACTATGGGGACCTCACCCTGCCGGGCAATATTTCGATGAACAATGGAGATTACCATGCCGACCTTGATGCTCTCAACCTTTATAATCAGCTCAAAGGCGGCAAAGATCTGGTCGGAACTATGAACAGCTACTTTGATAAGGTTGAAGCAGACGATAGCTACCGTTCAGAACAGTTTGTGACAAATGTTGGGGGTGGTGACTATGATAAAGGTATGAAGATTCTTAAGGGACAGTATGAACAGTATGTCTACCATGCTGGTGAGAATCCCTTATTCAAAGACTTTATTGACAGTCTTGAAGAAAAGAGTGACGATTTGATAGCGGATGGTAAGTGATATGAAGCGACGTTATAAGATACTATTAGCTATTCTACTCACCTTATTTTTGTCTGTTTTTGTTACGTTAGCTGTCTTAAATCATCAGACTCACCAGAAAAGTACCAATATTTTTGATGAGATGTATTATACTGAAACCTCACCTTTTGTAAATTTTTATAGTTTTGGACAAACTCGTCTGGGAACCAAAAAAGGTGTAGTAACCATCAAAAGGGCAAAAAATTCAGAGGGAATTGAAGCTGTTGAAGCTGCTAATTTTGTAGAGAACTATAAAAAACTATCCAAACCGACCTCTTCAATCCAGTTAGCTTTTTTCGTCCCTCCAAAATCTTTATATAAGAATGGCTATTTAACCATAAATATTGGCTATCAAATGAAAGATGGAAATACGATTGATATTTTATATGGCTATTCTCCTAAAAAAAAGATAGTTCAGAGACAGGTTGTCCAAAATTATTGGCAGGACGGCTATTCAGAAAATAAGTCAACGGTTCTTCAAACATTAAGCGATAATCACTTAAACTTAGCAGATATTTATTCCTATAGTGATAACATTTTAAAGGCAAAAGTATTGAAAGATTGGTGTTCTGTTTATGACAGTCACTATAGCCCATCTCACTGGGGAAAGGTGAAGGTTGTTAACACATGGGAAAATGCGGAAGAGGAATGATCCCCATGCCGACCTTGGTGCTCTCAATCTTTATAATCAGCTCAAAGGCGGCAAAGATCTGGTCGGAACTATGAACAGCTACTTTGATAAGGTTGAAGCAGACGATAGCTACCGTTCAGAACAGTTTGTGACAAATGTTGGGGACGGCGACTATGATAAAGGCATGAAGATTCTCAAGGGGCAGTATGAACAGTATGTCTACCATGCTGGTGAGAATCCCTTATTCAAAGACTTTATTGACAGTCTTGAAGAGAAGAGTGATGACTTAATAGCGGATGGTAAATGATATGCGTAAGGAATTTAAAATTTTATTAGGCATTGGCAGTATATTGTTTATTCTATCTATGATTTTCTCAGTGCAATATTATACTCATCAGCGTAAAATTCATGACAAAAGTCAAAATATTTTTGATGAAATGTATTATGATGTTTCTCTTTCTTCGACGAAATTTTTTACCTTATGGGAACCGCGTCTAAATAAAATTGATGGTATCAGTACCGATTATCGCGGGAAACTTAATTCAAAAGTACCTGTATTACCTTTAATTCCTAATGTTAAATATACCTACCAAAAACATTATTTGAAACCAAATCAACAAACTGCTGTCCGTATGGCATTTTATTATCCACCAGATACGATGTACAAGAATGGAATAGTTCAATTCTCCACAAATTGGATTTTAGATGATCGTTATAAAATCGGTATTGACTACTACTATAATGTCAAAACTAAAATCTTGTCTAAGTCTTTTTATCTTGTAAAAAAAGATGATTTAGAGGAGCTAACATCAAAGTAAAATGAAACGACCTTATAAGATACTACGGCAGGCCAGTGCTGGGACAGTAAGAGCGGGACTTTTAAGGTGCCGAAAGACAAGGACTGGGTGAAACAGCTCAATACCATGATGGTGAAGGCTGGTGAAGTGTTGAAACTGACTGCGGAGGAGCAACAATACGTTGAGAACCTCAAAGCTCAGTATGGCTTTGATGACACCACTGCCCGCCAGATTATCCAAGTCAGAAGAGGGTTGGAGAAGAAGTTTCCTGATAAGGGTCAGGCGGATATTGATTATTTACTGCTTAGGATACTTGGTGGGACTGTTTATAGTGGTACCCAATGGGATGCGACAGCAGGGGCTCTAAAAGATGAGTTTGGCACAACAGATATTGTTAAAATAATGGATCAATTAGGTTTAAGTAGAAAAGCAGCCAAACAGCTGAACTATAATATTCGTTTGCAGCACCAAATCTCTGGAGATACAGAAGATAAGATGTCCTCAGATGTTAGTGATAGTACGATTGATGAATATCGTAAAAATTATAATAAAGTATATGGTACTAACTATCAGACAGCTGATGAGTTTAGAGATATTTGGTCAAAACTATACAATCAATATTCAGATAATGGTAAGTATACTAATGCAGACTTTGCCCATCAATCAATCACTATGGCAACCATATTGCACAATCCGAGTCAAAATGTTCAAGATTTAGCAGGCTGGCGAGGCGATGTCACAAGAGATGCTGAAGCAGATCCGTCTATGAGTAATGATGACTATTTAGCTGACCTTGATGCGGTGAACTTAGCTCAACGAATGAAAGATGGAGCGTCATTATTTGAGGCTAGTAGTGACTACTATTCTAAAGCGGCAGATATACGTGAAGAAGAGTTTTTGAAAAATCAAGGCGGTTATAATGTGGTCGCAGATAGAGTTTTTATCAGTATGGTTCCTGATTATAAGGAACCTACGCAACGGCCTCCTATGTCAAGAGATACTGCACTAGCCTACTTAAAGAATAGTAGCCCTGACACCTATAAGTTTTTGCTAAGTTTGAAGGAAAAGGATAATAAATTTGATTAAATTGGTAAGAGGATGTAAACGTCATATTATTTTTATAGCCATTTTAGTCAGTGCCTGGGGGTTGATTTACTATACAGCTAGGAACATAAACAATTCAAATATTTATGGAGATATTTACAGTCATTTGAAAGGTGGTCCCAGTAGTACTTTTGCTTCGGAATTAGGTGGCGGTGTTGACTACCGAACTTACAGAGAACCCCTTTATCCTGAAGGGAAATATGGCTATGGATCTGTGAATGATGAATTTAATGAAGTGCTTCCAAATAATGTGGAGAGGCTAGGCATGTGGGTTGATTCAAAACACCCTTCTCAAGCTTTAAATATAAAATATGATTATAAATTTGTTTCAGATCTGACCTTAACGGTTACTTTTCTGTATGATGCAGATAAGGAGCAATTATCCGAAATGATTCGAGTAGAGAATGGTAATAAAGGGCGCTTAAAAGAAGTACTCGCCTCTAAAAATATGACTGAAAGTGATTTACAAAAAGAGACACAGGCTATGGTAAATAAAACAGTCATTCACGCATGGTTGGAAATCCATCCTAGTCGTTTCAGTGAAAAAAATTGGGGTGACCTTGTTATCAAGAAACCCAATATAAGAAATGTGGCTTAGAGATTCTTAGCTTTTAAACTAACATTGGCTTAATATTAGGGTAAAGGTTTCATCATGAGTGTTTAAAATGGCGATAATAACTTAACGGATTATGCTAGTGATGATGACCATAAATCCGACAAGGAGAAATCTTAAATGAAGAAATTATTTAAGATAGTTTTTTCCTTACTTTTTGTAGCAATTGTGATTGGCATGATTGTTTATGTTAATCTTTATCCTGCAAATAAAGTTAGCAATAATAAACTGACACTGGGGAAAGTAGAAGGCAAACAGCTCTCCCAATGGCAGTATAATAGCATATTAGCTTTTGGGAAACATTTTAGCTCACGTAGTTTCACCTACCAAATTTCTAACGCTGGTCAGGGACAAGTTAAACAGAAGATGCGTTTTGAACAGATTGATTAGAAAATAAATAAGAATGAGACAGATATCTATGATAGGTTGGCTACCCTGTATGTCTGTCTCATATTTTTTACGTGTTTTCGGTCTACCATGTATTTAATAAAGGCAAAAGAGATAGTCATTCGCTTGTATCTGGTTCCAAAGTTAACTTTTCTTAGTTTAACTTTCAGCTAATTATTAAATTTGTATTAACAGATAATTATAATATTCTTTATCACAATAAAAACTCCTCCCATTCGGGAAGAGTTTGCTTTACATTTAGATTATTCAGCTGCTTGTTCCCATTTTTTAGCCAGATGGCGAGAATAGCTAGAAATACTAAAGTTTACGAAGAAATAAATTGCTGTGATGATAGCATAAAGGGTAAAGATTTGGCCAGTCTCGAAGTACTTTCCCATCAAAATCTGACTCTTACCAAAGAGATCCTGCAAAGCAATAACAGAATAGAGGAAGCTGGTATCCTTAACCACGGTTACAAACTGTGAAATGATGGACGGTAGCATCTTGCGAATAGCTTGCGGTAAAACGATAATACGCAAAATTTGAAACTGAGTAAAACCTTGTGATAGCCCTGCTTCGGTCTGTCCCTTGTCGATGGCATTGAGACCGCCGCGAATAATCTCGGCTAAGGCCGCTGAAGTAAAAATTGTGAAGGCTGTAATTCCTGCTGGTCTTGCCTGCAACTGGAAGACCAAAAAAACGATGAAAATCCAGAGTAGGTTAGGAACATTGCGGACAAATTCAATATAAACACTAGCAAGGATGCGCAAGAAAGAATTCTTACTATTACGCATAACAGCCAAAATCATACCAAAAACCGTTGACAGTACAATGATAATCAAGGATAGATATAGCGTGGTCCAAAGCCCTTGGGCGAGGAATTTAAGATTGTAAGGTGCTAATAAATCTGACATATGCTTTCCTCCTCCCTATAAATCATAAGCCTTTTTATTGGCTTCTTCTCGTCGGCGTCCCCATGTTGCTACTGGGAAACAGATGATGAAGTAGAGCAGCGCGGCTCCCGCAAAAGCAGGGATATAATTCGTTGTCTCGTAAGCCCAGGCCTTGGCTGTGAACATGATATCAGCTCCTGAGATAATGGCGACAGTTGCTGTATTTTTAATCAGGTTAACGACTTGATTGATCATTGGCGGTATGATAATCCGAACAGCCTGAGGCAGGATAATTAAACTCATCGTTTCACGGTAGGTGAAACCTTGTGACAATGCGGCCTCTGTCTGACCGCGCGGGATAGATTCGATACCCGAGCGAATAACTTCTGACATATATGCTCCGGTATAAATACCGACGCAGAGGACAGACGTCCAAAAAGCAGGAACTTTGATGGCGCCATTTGTCAAGATTGAAATACCATAGAAAACAAAGACAAAATGAACTAGGAGGGGAGTGTTCTGGAATAGTTCTACATAGGCTCGGGCGATAGCCTTGGCCAACTTATTATGTGAGGAGGACATGGCTCCAAAGATTAAACCAAGAGCTAGTGCGACAAGGAGTGCTCCAGCGGCCATTCCCAAGGTATAGAAGAAGCCCTTGGCGAATTCACCGAAGTTTCCAAAATAATCGCCCCAGCGCGATAAGGCATAAGGACTAGAACTTGCTGCTAATATAAACATGAGGGGCTCCTCCTTTCTATTGATCCTTAGGCTGGGCAGGCTTAAGATTGTATTTCTTATACAGTTTCTGCAGACTGCCGTCATTTTGCCACTTAGCTAGGAGACCATTGATGTATTGGGTAACTTGTGTGTTGGACCTTTTAGCAGCAATGCCATACTCCATCGTATCAAAGCCCTGATCGAGGATCTTGTTATTTTTGCTGACATAGCCCGATAGAATAGATTCATCGACAGAAAAAGCATCGATACGATAGGCCCGCAAAGCAGTAGCCAATTCAGGATAACTTCCAAACTGCATGTAGTTAAAACTGATATCATTATCAGCTGCAAAAGCCTCCAGAGAAGCTTTGGTTGTGGAACCCTGGGCCACTCCGATCGTTTTGCCATCAAGATCTTTGGGCTTATCGACACCAGAAGATTTATTGACTAAGAAGCCGATTTGGTCATAATAGTAGGGGTTAGAAATACTGTAGTTGGCCTTGCGTTCATCATTAATAGTATAAGTGGCAATGGTTAAATCGGTTTGACCATTGTCCAGCAGAGCCTCACGCGTTTGAGCTGTAACAGCCACATACTCTACTTTTACACCGATACTATCTGCGATTTTTTTAGCTAAATCAACTTCCATACCAGTGTACTTGCCGGATTTAGAATCGTAGTAGCCAAAATTGGGAACGTCTTGTTTAACGCCAACTTTAAGGACGCCAGCCTTTTTGATTTTTTGGACCTGTTCTGGAAGGTTACTATTGGCGTCAGCCTGAGTATGGTTGATTTTAGCAAAGCCAACAATCCCAAGGGTCAGTATAAAAATTGCAGTGATTAGGGATGTTTTTTTCATAAGAAGTCACCTCTATTCTGCTGAAACTTTATCGCTGGTGTGGTTGATAATCTTAGACAGGAATTGCTGAGCACGCGGTTCTTTTGGATGGTTAAAGAAGCCATTAACATCAGTCGTATCTTCTAAAATCTCACCATCAGCCATAAAAATGATACGGTCTGCTACGCTGCGCGCAAAGCCCATTTCGTGAGTAACAACGACCATATTCATCCCCTCTTTTGCTAGATTCTGCATAACAGCCAATACATCTCCGATTGTTTCAGGGTCAAGAGCTGACGTTGGCTCATCAAAGAGCAGCAGTTCGGGTTTCATAGCCAGGCCGCGAGCAATAGCAACCCGCTGTTTTTGTCCCCCAGAAAGCATACCAGGATAAGAATCCTTGCGGTCCCACATATTAACGTAGGTTAAATACTGTTCAGCAATGCGTTCGGCTTCCTTCGGAGCCATTCCAAGAACGCGAATAGGCGCTAGAACCACATTCTCTAAGACAGTCTTATGGGGATAGAGGTTAAAGTGTTGAAAGACCATCCCAACTTCCTTGCGCAGCTGAACCAGTTCCTTATTAGAAGCATTAGACACTTCATGTCCATTAACTTTAAGGCTGCCGGATTCAATACTTTCTAGAGCGTTCATGGTTCGGATAAGGGTTGACTTTCCAGAACCAGAAGGGCCAAGCAACACGACCACTTGACCTTTTTCAATTTCTAAATTGATATGACGAAGGGCGTGATAGTCACCGTAATATTTTTCCACATTTTTATATTCAATAAGTGCCATGGTTACCTCCCTTGATGAAGACGTTAGATGGATTGATTTTCTGATGTCAGAAAACCTAACGTGAACTAAATTTTACCACAAGAAGATGCTTCTGTCAATATTTTCAGAAAATTTATACAAAGTTGAAATAGACTTGTAAACCCTTAGTATTTCTAATATCTGATGATATTTGGTATAATAGGGGATAAAATATCTATGATAGATAGAAATATGAGGTAAGAATGATGAAAAAGATCCTTGTAGTCGACGATGAAAAGCCGATTTCAGATATTATTAAATTTAATCTAATAAAGGAAGGCTATGATGTTATCACCGCTTTCGACGGTCGTGAAGCCTTGGCTCAGTTTGAGGAAGAAAAGCCTGACTTGATTATCCTAGACTGGATGTTGCCAGAGCTAGAAGGCCTAGAAGTAGCTAAGGAAATTCGCAAAAACAGCCATGTACCGATTATTATGCTCTCTGCCAAAGACAGTGAGTTCGATAAGGTTATCGGCTTGGAAATCGGTGCAGATGATTATGTCACAAAACCATTTTCTAATCGTGAGCTCTTAGCTCGTATTAAAGCGCATCTGCGCCGGACAGAAACGATTGAAACAGCCGTGGCTGAAGAAAATAACATTTCTGATAATGAGCTCTTTATCGGAGATCTGCAGATTATCCCAGATGCCTTTGTTGCTAAAAAACGCGGGGATGAAATTGAGCTGACACATCGTGAGTTTGAGCTGCTCCATCATCTAGCTACCCATATGGGACAAGTTATGACTCGGGAGCATTTACTTGAGACTGTTTGGGGTTATGATTACTTTGGTGATGTCCGGACAGTTGATGTAACAGTTCGCCGTCTTCGCGAAAAAATTGAAGACACGCCGAGTCGGCCAGAGTATATTTTAACCCGCCGTGGAGTTGGTTATTATATGAAATCCTATGACTAATAATCCTGTTGTTGAAAATCTAAATAGTTTTGAGTTAGCCCTCCTTATTTTGCTGGCTCTGGTTGCTGTTTATTTTATTTTCTTGGCTGTTCGTGACTACCGCAATGCCAAGACCATTAGAGCTATCAGCCAGAAAGTAACGAGTCTAATCGCCGGTGATTACACAGAGGATCTCCAATTAAAGGGGGATTCTGAGTTGATTGAACTTGGAAATAACCTCAATGATCTATCAGATGTTTTGCATCTGACCCATGAAAATTTATCTCAGGAACGCAATCGCCTCGCTTCTGTCCTCTCTTATATGAGTGATGGGGTTTTAGCAACTAACCGTGTCGGTAAAATCACTATGATTAATGAAACGGCACAAAAACAGCTCAATCTCAGTCGGGAAGAAGCGCTTGAAATGAATATCATGGACTTGATTGACTCAGAAGATTACGATTATCGTGATCTGATTACTCAGACTCCAGAGGTAACGGTCTACCGCCGCAATGAGTATGATGAATTTATTACTCTGCGGATTAACTTTGCCCTCAACAGGAGAGAAAGTGGTTTTATTTCGGGTTTAGTCGCTGTATTGCACGATACAACAGAGCAGGAAAAAGAAGAACGGGAGCGCCGTCTCTTTGTTTCGACTGTCAGCCACGAGCTGCGTACACCGTTAACCTCTGTAAAATCTTATCTAGAGGCTCTTAATGAGGGTGCTCTGCAGGAAGATGTAGCACCGAGTTTTATTCAGGTATCTCTGGATGAGACAAACCGCATGATGCGGATGATTTCTGACCTCTTGCAGCTGTCAAGAATTGATAATGATACCAGCCATTTGGAAGTTGAAATGACCAATTTTACAGCCTTTATCACTGTTATTCTCAATCGTTTTGATCAGATTAAAAGTCAGCAGGATTCAGACAAGGACTATGAAATTGTTCGTAACTACCCCCTCAATCCTATTTGGGTAGAAATTGATACCGATAAGATGACACAAGTCTTGGATAATATCCTCAACAATGCTATTAAGTATTCACCTGATGGCGGTCAAATAACGGTTTCTATGATGACGACCGAAACCCAGTTAATTATTTCAATTTCAGACCAAGGTTTGGGTATTCCTAAAAAGGATCTGCCGCTGATTTTTGACCGCTTTTATCGTGTAGATAAGGCGCGCAGTCGAGCACAGGGGGGGACTGGACTCGGTTTGGCCATTGCTAAAGAAATTATTAAACAGCACCATGGCTTTATCTGGGCTAAGAGTGAATATGGCGAAGGTTCTACCTTTACTATCGTGCTCCCTTATGATAAAGAAGCCGCTTTAGAAGATGATGAATGGGAGGAAGATGATATAGTCGATGACGAACAAGGGTTTTAAATATAGCATTTTAGCATCGGGTTCCAGTGGGAACTCCTTTTACTTGGAAACGCCTAAGAAAAAATTGCTGATAGATGCGGGTTTATCGGGTAAAAAGATTGCTAGCCTCTTATCAGAGATTGACCGTAAACCAGAAGAACTAGATGCTATTTTAGTCACCCATGAACATAAGGATCATATCCACGGAGTTGGAGTTCTGGCCCGTAAATACGGCCTGCCTATCTATGCCAACGAAAAAACCTGGCAGGCGATGGAAACCCACCAGATGCTAGGCAAGATTGATCCTGAGCAGAAACATATTTTTGAGCGAGGCAAGGTTAAAACCTTTGGGGATATTGATATCGAGAGCTTTGGTGTCAGCCACGATGCTATTGATCCGCAATTTTATCGTTTTATGAAGGATGACAAAAGCTTTGTCATGCTAACTGATACGGGCTACGTCAGCGATCGCATGGCTGCTTTAATTGAGAATGCTGATGGCTACCTGATCGAGTCCAATCATGATATCGAAATCCTGCGCTCAGGGGCCTACCCATGGAGTTTAAAACAGCGAATTTTATCTGATAAGGGACACCTTTCCAATGAGGATGGATCGGAAACCATGATTCGTACAATTGGTAGTCGCACCAAAAAAATCTATCTCGGCCATCTCAGCAAGGAAAATAATATCAAAGAATTAGCTCATATGACAATGGAAAATAATCTGACACAAGCTGATTTTGGCGTTGGTCATGATTTCCAAGTTCTAGATACATCACCGGATGAAGCCACCCCTCTGACGGATATATAAAAAAGGATTGACACCTCTAATATAGGTGCCAATCTTTTTTATAACTCAGTATTCATTAAAAAAAAATAGATCTATTTCAATTTCAAGTTAAGCCTTGAATGTCTCCTTATTAAATTATAAGCGGGAAATACAGATCTAGTATTTCGACCATGTCTTTGGAATGAAGAGCAACAGGACAGGATAGATTTCCAAGCGACCGGCAATCATGGCAAAAGCCATGAGCAGCTTGGCCCAAGGACTGAAAATGTTGAAGGTATCTGCAGTTCCTAGCATTGGTCCGATATTATTAAAGGTAGAAGCTGCAGCACTGACTACGACAATAAATTGATTGTGATCAATACTGAGAATTAGGATCAAGCCTAGGAAAATCATTAAATAAACAGCCAAGTATTTTAAAATACTGTGTTGAGTTGATTTGTCCAAGGGTGCTCGATTGATATGAAGGGACATGACGCGATTAGGATAGAGCGTCTTAAGAATTTGATTTTTTGACATCTTGGCAAGGATAAGCGAACGCATAACCTTAAAACCACCTGCTGTAGAACCGGCAGAACCTCCAATAAACATCAAAATCAATAGAATTGTCTGTGAAAACAGCGGCCACTTGGTTAGGTCAGTAATTCCAAAACCTGTTGTGGTCATAACATTTGCCACTTCAAAAAAGGAGTATTCTAGTCCCTTAGCCCATGAATCATACAAACTAAAGGTATTGAAGAAAATTAAGCCCGTAGCAAGAGCGACAATGCCCAAGTAAGTTCTTAGTTCTTCATCCCTGAAGAACATCTTGAATTTTCTAATAAGCAAAAAGTAGTAGAGATTAAAGTTAACACCAAAAATTAAAGTCCCGATTGAAACAATAAGGGTAATTAAGCTGCTGTGATAATGAGCCATACTGTCATTATAAACCGCAAAACCGCCTGTTCCTGCTCCGCCCATTGCAGTGACAAGGCTGTCATAGAGTGGCATACCGGCTATCCAGAGAATGATAGCGAATACGAGAAACATAGCCAGGTAGATAATGTAGAGAATTTGCGCTGTATTTTTTAGCTTAGAAACGACTTTACCAAAAACTGGCCCTGGAACTTCAGCCCGCATAACTTCAAGGTGGGCATTTTTTGAATTTTCTATAATAGCTAAGGCGAAAACCAGTACTCCCATACCACCGATTAGGTGGGTAAAACTCCGCCAAAAGAGGAGGGAATGCGAAAGGACACTGACATCAGGCAGGATAGTGGCCCCAGTCGTTGTGAATCCTGAACTGATTTCAAAGAAGGCATCAATAATACTTGGGATCTGTCCGGAAAAGACAAAAGGCAAGGCTCCAAAGAAGGACCAGAGAATCCAGCAGAGAGCAACGATTAAAAGTCCTTCTTTAGTGTAGATACGGTAGTTTTTAGGCTTGAAAAAGCTGCCAGTCAGGCCCAAAAAACCGAGAATTCCCATGGTTGCTAGGATACTGACGAAGACGCGTGTATCTTCATGATAGATAGAAGCAACTATTAAAGGGACAAGGAGCAAGCCAGCCTCAATAAGCAGCAATTTTGCTAAGAGATAACGGATCATAGAACGATTCATGCTAAGTTACCTCACTTCGTTAATAAATCATAGATGTGAGTGATATTGGGCAACAAGGTCACGACAACAATCTTATCACCGACTTCGTAAGTATCCTGTCCCGTTGGGAATATAGGCTTGTTGTTACGGATAATAGCAGCCACTAGTACCCCCTTCTTCAGCTGAACATCAGCCAGCTGTTTGCCAGCGATTTTATTTTTTTCCCGAATTTCAAACTGCAAGGTTTCAATATGACCATTGGCAATATGGTGAACAGCATCAAGAGTTGACGATTCTTGCGCATTAACGCGACCGCGGATAAAGTGCATCATGCTGTCAACGGCAATAGATTTAGGAGTAACGATACTGGAGAACCCATCGGTGTCAATGATTTCCAGCAGACTGGTTCGGTTGACTTTGGTAATATTTTTCCCGATTCCTAGAGTGTTGAGGAACATGGAAGAAATAATATTTTCCTCATCAACCCCAGTCAAGGTTGCTACAGCATCGTAGTTTTCAACACCTTCCTCGACCAAAGTATTTTTAGCCGTACCATCACCTAAGACAATAGGAACATCAGGAAATTCCTGACTAAAGAATTGGCTGCGGTTTTCGGTGATTTCAATCACTTTGAGTTTCATTTTAGTATTGCGCAAGATATTGAGGAGATAGTAAGTAATACGACCGGCTCCAATAATCATCATATTGCGGATAACTTTATTTTTGACAAAGTTATGGAAGAGGATCATCTCAACACGATCACCTGTTACAAAAATTTTATCGTCAGTTAATAGGGTATCATCACCATCAGGGATAATAATCTGATCACCGCGTTTGATAGCACAGACTAAAATATTGCCGAACTTGTGCCGAAATTGATCCAAAGAGAGGTCGCACAAGCGGCTGTCCTCAGTGATTTTAAACTCCATCAGCATAACTCGTCCGTTGACAAAGTGCTCGACAGAGAGGGCACCTGGGAAGTCTACGCTGTTAGCAATATAACGGGCGGCTAGCAGTTCGGGATTGACCACCATAGAAAATCCGAGGAAATTATGATCCTTGAAGTAGGTGTTGGAATACTCAGGATTACGCACGCGGACGATGGTTTCTTTAGCTCCCATTTTCTTAGCCAGAACGGCTGAAATCATGTTTACCTCATCCTGATTGGTGATGGCTACAAAGATATCACAGTGTTGCACATCGGCTTGCTCTAAAATTTTAAAATTAGCGCCGTTTCCGACAATTCCCATAATATCAAGCCGTCTGCTGACACGATTAAGGACCTCTTCTTTTTCCTCAATAAGAGTAACATCGTGTTTTTCTTCAACTAATGAGCGACAAAGGGCGGTACCAACTTTACCTCCGCCGACAACAATAACTTTCATGATTTTTCCTTTTTTACAAGATACAAAGAGCATCAAAGCTAAGAAAAAGGGTGATTGACACTAGTATAGACTCAAGAAAGTCCGTTTTTCAAGGCAATCATATCTGCAAAGGCTAAGCCTTAAACAAAGGTGTTTTTTCTTGTGCTTTTTAACTCTAGGTTCGGTTAGAAACTTAGCAAAAAACGCTTTAAACTAGTATACTATCATACTCTTTTTTTGCCTAAAATGCACCCTTTTTTTGCAAAATAATACCAACTAAACACAAAGTTTAAAAATCTGGCGTCAAATCTGTAAAAAAGATGCAAATCCTTACATTGTTTGACAGTTGGTTGCTGCTGATGAGGAATTGAAGAAATTAAATACAAAAGTTCATCAGGTGCAAGAATCGTTTGGCAATTTGGTAATGCAGTAAACGGAACTTAAACAGAAGGAGAAGCAGCTGCTCACCCTTTAAAAAAGAGGCCAAAGAAATCAAAAACTACCACTAGGCGGGCATTTATACTACCGATAGAAGCAAAGAAGTCTTGTTTTCGGCTTTTTTTGTGATAAATTTCAGAAAAAATATTTTATAGCTTTTTCATTGATATTATTGGATTTTCAGCGGTTTCTCAAAAATAAGACACGTACTTTTCCGCTAAATCTGTTGACAACTTTGCTAATAGTGTTATACTAGTTGTAAGGATTCGTTAGTTTAAATCAAACCTGTTATGATTTAAGTTAATGAGCCACCACCAACCATGTTGCTTGCTGAGCTTGACTCCGAGCAGCGTGGTTATTTTTTTGTAGTAAAGAGGTTAATATGGCGGTAGAACCATTTATTCAAGAAACTTATCAGGAAACGAAGGGACGCAATCATATCGTTCTTTTCGAGCCCCAGATCCCAGCAAATACAGGAAATATTGCTCGGACCTGCGCAGCTACCAACAGCCCCCTGCATATTATTCGTCCTATGGGATTTCCTATTGATGATCGCAAGATGAAGCGAGCAGGCTTGGATTATTGGGATAAATTGGATGTTCGTTTTTATGACAGTTTAGAGGAATTTACAGCGCAGTGTCAGGGCAGTCTTCATCTGGTCTCGAAGTTTGCTCAGAAGACCTATTCGGATCTTTCCTACAATGATAACAAGCAGCACTATTTTCTATTTGGCCGTGAGGATAAGGGCTTGCCTGAGGCATTCATGCGTCGCCACCCTGAGCAGGCTATCCGCATTCCGATGAATGATGAACATGTTCGCAGCCTCAACCTTTCTAACACCGTCTGTATGATTGTTTATGAGGCACTTCGCCAACAACATTTTTCTGGCTTAGAATTAGTTCATAGGTATGAAACAGATAAACTAAAATAGCTAAAGAGAGAGTGGGATCAGCCCCAAAATTGAAAATTTTGGTTCTCACTACTCCCTAATTTTAAGGTGGTAACCTGAAACGGTCTCTCCTAGATCGTTTTTGACACTTGCTTTGCAAGCTTTATTTCCCGATTGAGTCTGGACTTTTGTCCCAGACTTCACTGACAACCACTGTGCCAGGAGTTTATTCAGGGATACTGGACGTGCCTTTGCCCAGCCTCCTTTTTGTTGAGATAGTTATTGCAGGATGATAAGAGATGGAGCTACTTTAAAATTCGGAACAGCTCGATTTGGCCAGTAGCATATTCATAAAAAAGTATGGCCAGATTTAAAAATTAAATCGAATAAAGCTCTATATTATAACTGGTAAAACTAAGGGCTTGCACTCTAGCAGGAATTTTTATATACTTAATTTGTCTTCAGGGCAGGGTGTGATTCCCGACCGGCGGTGTTTGTTTTCTGTTAGGAAGCAAGAGTCCGCGAGCCTCTAAGGGTTGATGTGGTGCAATTCCACAACCGACAGTATAGTCTGGATGGGAGGAGACAAGTTTTTTGCTATACAAAAAGGGCTGCCGATCTAGGCTGGCTAACTTTTGTCTATCGAAATACTTCGCCTCCTTCAATTTGAAAAAATTGGAGGAATTTTTTATGTCAACAAGTCGTCATAGGACCCGTCGATTGGTCTACATTGCTGTTTTATCTGCAGTTTCATTCATCCTAATGTACCTGCAGTTTCCCTTGATACCGGGAGCTGATTTTTTGCAGTTTGATTTTTCAATCCTGCCAGTTCTCTTAGCTTTAGCCATATTTGATGGTAAAAGTGCGCTGATGGTTTTAACCCTGCGTACCCTCTTAAAGCTGATTTTAAATAATGGCGGCGTCGGGACCTTAGTTGGACTGCCTATGAATTATATTGCCTTGTGCCTTTTTGTATTAGCGCTATCTGTAATTTGGAAAAAGCAGCAGACTCTCTCTTCTTATTTAAGTGCCTCAGTTATTGGAACCTTGCTTCTGACGGTAGCCATGGTCTTGCTCAATTACATCTACGCTGTTCCCCTTTATGCTAAATTTGCTCATTTTGATATTAGAGCGACATTAGGCTTGGGTAACTATCTCTTTGGTATGGTGGTCCCTTTTAATATCCTGCAGGGAGCGATTTTTTCCATCAGTTTCTTTGTGATTTACCTAGCTATTAAACCTGTCATCGCAAAATTATAGAGGCTATGCTATAATAATATCATGCATAACAGACAAAAGTTTTTTATTCGAGCTAGTTTTGCAGCTCTGATTTTCGTTGTTTTAGGTTACATTGTTAAGTTTGACCCCAGATTGCTGCAAGGGTTTGACCGCAGCCTGCAGTCGGCTATCCGCGGTCATCTACCAGCCCCGCTAACAGCTTTCTTTCGCTGGGTAACGGTTTTAGGAGATACGCCAGTACAGGGGTTTCTCGTTCTTGCTTCACTAGTCATTTTTATCTGGAAGAAGTGGTATGCAGAAGCTGGCTTGGTTCTGTTTAATGGGATTTTAGCGGGTATAGGTATTGCCCTTTTTAAGAATATCTACCAACGCCCGCGTCCCAGTCTGTCACATTTAGTAGTGGCTGATGGTTATTCTTTCCCAAGCGGTCATTCTATGGGGATTATCCTCATCTTGGGCAGTCTTTTGATTATTGCCCACCAGCGCATTCAATCCCTAAACCAGCGTCGCTTGGCAGAAGCCTTGTTAGCCTTGCTCATCTTCTTGGTTGGCTTATCGCGAATTTATCTGGGGGTTCATTATCCTACGGATGTCATCGCTGGCTTTGTTTTGGGTTATGGTGTGCTTTGTTTGGGATATCCCTTCTATGATGAAGTGCGCTTCGAGTGGCGTTTTAAAAGTAAACAAAAATGATAAAATTTTAGATAGGTGCAGTTCTAATCCCTGCACCTGTCTTTTTTTATCTGAAAGCAAAAGGCAGCTCTAATCATGATGATTTGACTGTTTTTGCTTATTATACTCTTTAAGAATCTGGATAATAAGTCTTTCTATTGATGAGTATCAGATCTGATAGGCTTACTCTCAGTTACTAAGCTGCCTATAGCAGACCGCTGATAGCGGCTGCAGTCAGCGACAGAAGTGCTTCGTTTTTTTATTCTAGTTAGCGCTGTAAAAATTTAAAAGCTTGCTTTTTTCAGGCGGTAGTGAGGATCTATCTCATAGGATTTGACATAAAAAATTCAGCCTTAGCAGATTTTCGATTTTCTTAAAGTCTTGCTTAGTTCGATGAGATTAACTTTAAGTATAACCGATTCCAGCCTAGCTTGACTATGATAAAAAATAGAATATTTTCGTTTGCCTAAAATTTTTTAAAGACGGTTGCAAAAAGCAATAGCAGGCACTATAATGAGGGCGCATACATCCTAGAGGGTGGAATCCTAAATCTCTAATTGCCCCCCGATTAAAGTGGGTAAAGGGAATAAGGATTGATACTTTCTTGTGATGAAACGAACAAGGGTCGAATTTCCTCGGGGCATTAGAGAACACTCCTTGTGTGCTGGCACACGGCGCCGCTCCTCTATTTTCCTGTCTAACATTTTTATTAAAGCGAATCGGCCCCTAGTTATCGTATAGGAGGCAGCTTATGTTTTCATTTTTACAACCGTCACCCGATGCTACAGAAAAAGTTCCTGCTAAAAAAATAGCCAGCAGCTATCGTTGGCATCAGATTGGTGTTTTAGCAGCACTGTGTTTGGGCTATATTGGCTATTATATTATTCGTTTGATCTTCACGACTGAGCAAAATGATATTATGAAGGTCTACGGTTATACAACTGCTCAGATTGGGCTCGTTTTATCTTGTTTTGGCGTAGGTTATGGCATTTCAAAACTCTTTATGGGGGCTCTCAGTGATAAGAGTAACACTATTCGTTATTTGGCTGCTGGCTTGATTATTTCGGCCGTGCTTAATCTAGGTTTGGGGACAACGCGTAATTTTTACATTATGATGGCGCTCATGCTTGTAATGTCAGTTGCTCAGGGCATGGGGGCAGCGGCTTGTCAGCGAACCATCCAGCTTTGGTGGGGCAGGCGCTGGCGCGGAACTATTTTTTCCATCTGGTCTTCAGCCCATAATGCGGGTGCTTTTTGTTGCGTTGCAGTCGTCCAGTTTGCCAGTTTCCTCTTTTCTGGTTCTATCGCAGCTGTCTTCTATACAGCTTCAGTTGTTTCTCTCCTGATTGCGGCTTTTGTCCTTTGGGCTGGTTCGGAAAGACCTACCGCAGTGGGGCTTCCTTCTATCGCTGAATATACAGGTGACGCAGTTGTTTTAGAGAGTGGGGCAGCGTCTTCTGAGGACTTAACAGATCTTCGACTCTGGGAAATTTTTGTCCAATATATTTTAAAAAATCCTATGGTCTGGGCAGTAACGCTGACCTCAATGTCTCTTTATATTGTCCGCTACGGGGTTATGTCATGGATTCCCAGCTACTTGGTTCAGTCAAAGGGCTTTGAGCCTAGCTTTTCAAAATGGTTGGTTGGTATTTTTGAATTGGCCTCTGTGCCCGGTGTTATCCTGCTAGGGGCAATTTCTGATTCTCTAAAAAATCGCCGGGCCTTAGTTTGCTTAGCCAGTGTTATTGGACTGTTAGTCTGCCTGACGACCTATTTTTACAGTAAAAATGCGACTCTGATTGTTGTTGTTTTATTTATCATGGGGACTCTGATTTATGCTCCTCTAACATTAGTAGGGCTGATGGTTAATGAGGTTGTTCCTAAATTTGCCGTTGGTTCCTCGACAGGTTTTATGGGCTTTTTCCAATATATTTTTGGCGAAACCTTGGCAACCGCCCTGATTGGTATTCTCGTTGCAAGATTTGGCTGGGTGGCCAGTGACACTGTTCTTTACGGTGCTTGTTTCTTGGCTGCCTTTCTTCTCATTTACATCATGGTTCACGAATCCCGTATGAGGAGACGAGCGGTTTGACTAGTCCGTCCGTAGAAAAGGAATCCCGAAAGGTTGATGCTGATATCAGCCTTTTTATTGTGCAGTCTAAAAACGATCTACCCAATACTTAAAGAGTATAAAATTGCCGTTCATCTTTATCTAGGAGCTTTTTGGAAATTGAGCGAAAGTGTTATAATAAGAAGTATGAAAAAACGTTATAACACCGTTAATGATTATTACCGTCAGCTGTTTGGCGAAAAAATTTTTAAGCTGCCCATTGACGCAGGCTTTGACTGTCCTAATCGAGATGGCACGGTTGCCCATGGGGGCTGTACTTTTTGTACGGTTTCTGGTTCGGGGGATGCTATTGTGGCACCAGAAGCACCCATCCGTGAGCAGTTTTACAAGGAAATCGACTTTATGCACCGCAAATGGCCAGATGTTAATAAATACCTCGTTTATTTCCAAAATTATACCAACACGCACGACAAGGTCGAAGTCATTCGTGAGCGCTATGAGCAGGCCATCAATGAGCCGGGTGTCGTCGGCATCAATATCGGAACGCGCCCTGACTGTCTGCCAGATGAGACCATTCTCTACCTAGCTGAGCTCTCAGAGCGCATGCACGTCACGCTCGAGTTGGGCTTGCAGACGACCTACGAGGAGACTTCTGAGTTGATCAACCGCGCCCACAGCTACCAGCTCTATATCGATATTGTCAAGCGTGTGCGTGAGCTGGCTCCCAAGATCGAGATCGTCTCCCATCTCATCAACGGCCTGCCCGGTGAAACGCACGAGATGATGGTGGAAAATGTCCGCCGTCTGGTGCGGGATAATGATATCAATGGGGTCAAGCTCCATCTCCTCCACCTCATGACCAATACCCGCATGCAGCGCGATTACCATGAAGGACGCCTGAAGCTCCTCAGCCAAGAAGAATATGTCAACATCATCTGCGATCAGCTGGAAATTATCCCTAAGAATATTATCATTCACCGCATCACAGGTGATGCCCCGCGCGATATGCTGATTGGCCCCATGTGGAGCCTCAACAAGTGGGAGGTTCTAAATGCCATTGACAAAGAGATGGAAAAACGAGGGAGCGTGCAGGGGTGTAAGTGTTAGGTGAAATTAAAAATAGAATTTTTCAAAGGAGAATTAAATAAAGCGGTTGAAGCTGGAATTTATGGCATGTATCTTTCAAAGCACAATGAAAAACAGTTGTTGTATATTGGAGAATCCTCTAGTGTCATTGTCCGTGCTAGTCAACATTTATTGGAATTGCGAAATAATCCAAACTATCGAGGTCTTACGGATAAAACGATTAATGACGTTTCTCTGACCTTATCTTTTGAATTGTTGAAAACTGCAGTGGATGATAAATCATTGACGGGCAAGAAGGAACGTAAAGAACAAGAAAAGAAGCTGAAGCTATAAATAGTTTGGATTCAAGGAAAAGGCCATTGCTTCAAGATGGAATTAGTGATAGGGCAATTAAGGATAGAGAAGAGAGAGTAAAAAGAGTGAACGCTTTTATCAAGGAGGTTGAGCTGCAATGATCAACCCCCATTCACCTCTCACATAATTTTAGCGGGGATAAAGTATGTTCTACGATTTAACACTATTACTGACGGCTGTGATTGCTGGGTTTATGCTGTCCTATTCGGTCACATTGGGTGCTTATTTTAATTACTTATTGCGCCAAGAGCTAGATCAAGGTTTTTCACATTTTTACAGTCAATTTAGACGGCATACTGCAGTTGCCAGCCTCTATCGTATGTGTGTCGGCTTGCAGTTTTTCCTAGGATTAGTGTCTCTTTTAGTCAGCAGCTCTTCAGTAACTGTTCGTGTATTGGCGATTATTCCTCTGGTGGTATTATTGATTTGCCATCGTGTGACGGACTTTTCAAAGAGTGAAGAGGCCATCAATAGCGGTAAGCCAATTTCAAATGACATGAGACAGAATTATCTCAAATGGAATTTACCCCTTCATTATTTCTACTTTGTTGTTTATTTCATGAGTGCCTTACTGCAATTATACTATCAGTAAATCCCAATAAGGGAAATGGTTTGTCTTATTCACCACAAAAACGTGCTCATGAGGCTAACCGCAGAATGCGATAGGGGCGAACCATAAACTATACCAAAACTAAGAACAAATCAGGAGAAACATATGAAACTCAACGCAATACCAGCCTTAGCCGATAATTACATTTGGCTATGGTCTCAGGGGGACGAAGCCATTATCGTTGACCCTGGGGAAGCCAAGCCAGTCTTGGATTATTTAGAAGAACACAATCTCAAAGCGGGTGCTATTTTAATCACCCATGTTCATGCTGACCATGTCGATGGCATGGGTGAGATTGTAGCCCAATATCCTAACGCCAAAACTTATGGGCCCAAAGAAGTCAGTCATTTGGTAGACACTGTCCTGAAAGACGGCGACACCATTGAACTCTATGGGTCTCAAATAGAGGTCTTTTTAACGGCGGGGCATACGGAAGACCACATTTCTTATCTTGTAGATAAGCAGCACCTCCTGTCTGGTGACGCGCTTTTCTCAGCGGGATGCGGCAGAGTCTTTACAGGAGACTATGAGGCTCAGTACAAGTCCATGGTCTTCTTCAGAAATTTAGCAGATGATGTTAAGGTTTATGCAGGCCATGAATACACCCTGACAAATTTACAATTTGCCCTGACACAAACGACAGACGCTTTTGCCAAAAACTATTATGACAAGACGAAAGCCCTTGTCGAGCAAGGCCTTCCAAGCCTGCCATCTACTATAGGAGTAGAAAAACAGATCAATCTTTTTCTCATGGCCAAGGATGTCCAAGAATTTACAAGATTGAGAAACTTGAAGGATAATTTTTAGAAAAACATACCAAGAACGAACAGGTAAGGAAACTTTTATGATCAAACGCCCTATTCAGCTCTCCCATGATTTTTTGCTAGAGGTGTTAGACAAGGACAGTATCGCGGTCGATGCGACCATGGGAAATGGTAATGACACCGCCTTTTTGGCTAATCTGTCTAAAAAGGTTTACGCTTTTGATATTCAGGAACAGGCCCTTGAGAAAACGCGGGAACGCTTGGCACACCAAAACCTGACCAATGCCCAGCTGATCCTAGATGGCCATGAAAAAGTGGATACTTATGTATCTGAGCCTATCCGCGCAGCTATTTTCAATCTGGGATATCTGCCTAGTGCCGACAAGTCAGTGATCACCAAACCTGATACAACCTTGAGTGCTATTGGAAAGATTTTAGAGCGCCTAGAAGTTGGCGGCCGCTTATCCATCATGATCTACTATGGTCACGATGGCGGCGATCAGGAAAAGGATGCTGTCCTAGACTATGTCCGTCAGCTGGATCAGAACCGCTTCACAGCCATGCTCTATCAGCCTCTTAATCAGGTCAATACCCCGCCTTTTTTGGTCATGGTAGAGAAGTTGAAATAAAGCAATCCCCCTTTGAAAATCAAAACCATAGGCCGTTGGCTTCAGCTTACCAAAGCACTGTGATGCCTTATCTATTCTTGATTTTCTTTTGTCAGGCTATTAAAGCTTGGAAATTTAGCGTAAGCTCATTTATAATTGAAATACAATGTATTCAAGGAGACGATATTGATGGCTACAATGACTTTAAGAATCAACGATCAAGATAGTGATTTGATCAAAAATTATATTCACCTGCACGGTCTCACTATTTCTGAATTTGCAAGACAAGTTATGCTAGAAAGAATAGAAGATGACTACGATTTACAGGTTTTACGGCAAGCTATGGCAGAAGATGATGGAAAGCGACTATCTCATGAAGACATCATGAAAGAATTTGGATTATGAGCTATAAAGTTACCTACACTAAAAAGGCTTTGAAACAGCTAAAAAAATTAGATGCTTTTACACGTTCATCTATCCTGCTTTGGATAGATAAAAATCTTCAAGGAACGCATAATCCAAGGCAACATGGGAAGGGACTGACTGCCAATTGATTTGGGGAGTGGCGTTATCGTGTAGGTGATTATCGAATACTAGCCACTATTCTTGAAGATGAAATCATTATAGAAGTGTTTGCGGTTGGGCATCGTAGTGATATTTATTAGCAGGTATGTTTACTCTTGCCATTAACGACAGCTCTGTTCACTCAAATTTCATACGATGTCTTTTAGTAATGGTAAAAATGGTTACTTAACTAGTGTTAATAGAGTTTTAAAGAAAGCCTATCAGAAAATAAACAAAGGCATTATTAAGGAGGATTACAAATGATCACCAAGCAGGAAATCTTGGATAAAAAGTTCTCGACAGAATTTAGAGGCTACAATAAAGAAGAGGTTGACGAATTTCTCGATGAGATTATAGCAACTTTAGATGCTTTGGAGCAGGGAAAGCCATCCTCCAACGGTGGCATCAAGGCATTGAAGTCGGAGATAAATGATTCTCCGTTTTATTAGATTTGATAGCCCAAAAAGCTGTCAGAGCAATGACTCTGGCAGCTTTTATGATGTAGTGTTAAGGAATTATCTTTCTTCAAAAATATAGGTGTAGAGTTGCCCCACCTTTTGAAAAGCCCAATTGTCCAGCTGTTCGATTTTCTGAATATCACGAGCTCTGTAGCCAAAGGTGTGAAGCTAAAATGTCAAATGGCTTTCAGAGAAGTGTTGAGGGAATGATGGAAAAGTGTCCTTTTTCACCACTAACAAATATGGTAAAATGAATCTACAATTTTAAATAAAAACAGTTAAGGTAAAGCAATATATCGAAAAACTGATTTAACTCAACCCCAATAAGTCTATTTATAGCTTTATTTTATAGATACAGTTTACTTAAGGATTAAAAAATTTTGGTGAGGCAACAGTTAAAGAGGTAGAAGCGAAAATATATACAAAGTTGGTATAACTACTTCAAAATGTTTTGCAAAATAAATATTTTAATTTATGTGGTAGATTAGATTCAATATGTTATAAATAAAACAAACAACAAAGATAGTTGACTTTTTTTGAATAAAATACTAAAATTAGACAAGATATAATTATAGAAAACGAGGGTGATATATTGAATCATAATCCTGTTATAGCTAAATTAGCACAAATATTTTCCAGAAATCATGATCTGGAGATTAGACAATTATTTAGTAATAGCGATTTTATTACTCAAAATGGCTATTATCTACTAAACTGGAATTATTTTTATCGTGATATAGCCAGTATTGCTGACGATTACGATGAGGTAAAATCTCTACTCATTAAGTTAGGCCCATTATGGGAGTCTTATGCTATACTTATGGATGGTATTTTATATCTATTTTACATGGATGCTAGATTGAAAGGTATTGTAGGTAACTATAAAAAACATGCGACACATCATCTATTGTGCTTTGTTAAAGCTAAAAATACGCATCTAGATGAGCAAGGAGTAAATGTACTATCATCAGACCTATTTAATGAATTAGATGATAAGGATTTAACGGCTCTTCAAACTGAGAAAACTAAAGAGCTACTTGGTTATTTTTATGATGAAGTAAAAGAGGTGCAAGTTTTCTCTTTGGATAGGAAAAATAGCATTGTAAATCTAAATAGAATGAACTCTTTTGGCGAAATTATTGAATCTGTTAATATTACAGAAGCTGATTATACAGCTCTCGAGAGAGAAGAACGTTTGAGTGTGCCACAAAAAACAATTGCTACAATAAAACCAAATGTTTATAACAACCAAAGAAAAGCTAAAAGAAAGCAGAAAACAGTTGAGAGCAATCAAAAGAAAGAGGATGAAAAGGAAAATAATAAGTAATTAGGAAAACCCCATTTTTAATTGGAGGAATATGGAATGTTACAAGGTAACTTTAATGGGAAGAGGTTGAAAGAGGCAAGATTGTTTAATAAAAAAACAATTACTGAGCTCTCAGACCATTTAAAAGTATCAAAACAAATGATCTCTAAATATGAGAAAAGTAGGGCTACACCAAGTGAAGAATCAATTAAAATCTTAGAACAGACTTTGAACTACCCTAGAGAATTCTTTTTTGGAACTGATAATTTTAATTTTGAGTCTAACGGAACCTTTTTTAGAAGCCAATATACATCAACTCAAAAAGAAAAAATTCCAGCTGAATATAATAAACGTTATATTGCCATTATTAGAGACTATATGAATGATTTTTTAGATTTTCCTGAATTAGACTGGGAATTATCTGGAAAAAAGATGGAGGTAGAGGAGTATTCTCAATTTATTAGAGAAATGTGGGAAATAGGAAATAAGCCCATTGATGATTTATCTATTTTGCTTGAAGAAAAAGGTTTTGTTATTGCAAGGTATGACAGTTGCAGTACAAAGGTAGATGCCTTTAGTAGCACTGTTAAGATAAATGATAATGAATATTATATTATGATGCTAGAAGGAACAAAATATTCGTTTTACAGACAACAATTTAGCTTAGCACATGAACTGGGGCATTGGTTGCTACACGAAGAAAGTAAAAATCCTCAGGATATGACATCAATTGATTATCGAAAAATGGAGGATGAAGCAAACGAATTTGCAGCTTCATTTTTACTTCCATCCAAAGAGTTCAAGGATTCTGTGGGTGACAATGCGTTAAATTTGGATCACTATCGTTATTTAAAAAGAATTTGGAATGTTTCGATCGCCATGATGATAATGAGAGCTAAATCACTCAATTTAATTAATTCTAGAGAGTATACGAACTTACAAAGACAGTTAAGTTATAGAAAATGGCGTAAAAATGAACCATTGGATTCAACAAAATTGATCAGTGATCCAATTGCTCTAAAACAAGGAATAGAATTATTAGTTGAAAACCATATTGTTTATGATATTCAAAATGATATATTTAGGAAGTATGGTATTTTGCTGTCAAATTCAATGATTGAAAATCTATTAAACCTAGAAAAGAATTATCTTAATATGGAGTATTATAGTGAACCTAATATCATAAGTCTAAACTCTGAAAGAAGAAAAAGGATGTGAATATATAAAGTATCCTTGATAGTATTAAACATTAATTAACGGCTGGATATTTATACTAATTATCCTGTAAATATGTTATTTAAAAAGCCCACTAGGGCTTTTCAGACCGAAGACAAACTTCTTTTTGGGAGTTTGTCTTTTTTTAAAAATTCTCTAGAAAAATATGGCCTGAGGTGACAATAACTAAGGTATTTACTTGAATTTGGTCAAAATAAAAAGGCCTT
>NZ_JBZFUM010000025.1:0-35499 GCF_058314535.1 Streptococcus sp. ELY_125
GCATAATGGCTAGAAGTTATTAGGAGCTAGTCTTGGCTCATATACGATAAGACTGTATAAAAAGCCCTCGCTGGGATTAAACTCAGCGAGGGCTTTTTGGGTGTGTGTCTACTGCAGTAGGTGACTTATCTTAATATCTAGACATAAAAAGTAGTGGGAATAAGATGAACAGCGTTCATCACATGAGATGAGATCCGGGGAACCTTTTGAGATTGGAGAAAGAGGGTAGGACAAAAGTCCAGATTCTTTTACTCTATAATCAGCATCCCTTCCTTGATAGCGAAAGGGTCTTTTTCGTTGATACGGTCGTAGAACATAATCCCGTTAGTGTGGTCAATCTCATGTTGAACAACCATGGAATTATAGCCGCGCAATTTTATCTTTTGTTTATCGCCATTTTTATCGTTATATTCAACGGTTACGCGCGAGTGCCGAATGACATAGCCGGGAACCTCACGGTCGACAGATAGGCAGCCTTCCCCGTCAGCCAAAGCCGCATCCTGAACAGAGTGGGAAAGGATTCTCGGATTATACATAATCTCTTGGAGGCTATAGGGCTGAGCTGGTGGATTGCCTTCCTCGTCTTCTGGATTTGGCACCAAAACAGCGATGATTCGTTTGGAAATATCTAGCTGAGGAGCAGCGAGGCCAACGCCTCCACGCAGTCCCATCTTTTCGGCCATCACTGGGTCTTGGGAATTTTTAAGGAACTGCATCATCTTTTCTCCCAGAATAATATCCTCATCTGATAGGGGCAGTTCAACCTCAGCTGCCTCTTGGCGCAAGGTCGGATTACCCTCGCGGATAATATCAGACATATCAATCAAATGACTAGGTTTGATAAGTTTATCTTGTATAGACATGAAAATGTGAACCTCCTTCAAGAAAAACAGCCCCTTCTAGCTAGAGAAGGCGGTCTTTCTGACTCTTTTTAGTTAAATGAAAACCAAAACCAGATATGGCGTCAAAGTCAGCGCTAAGAAGCTAAATTAAGGCAAGAATTTTAATATCAGCCATATAGTTTTGAATTTCAAAGAATATTATGCTTGTGCCTTGATAAGATTAGTATAGCACGAAAAATTTTAGAAATAAAGCTACCAATCTGCTAGTTCTGAATCACTAGACTTTCTAACTCCAAGCGTTCTCGAATACGGTACGTTTTAAAAGCAGTCCTTTCAATGATTCCCTGATCCAGAAGCTGTTTGACCACCCGTCCTAAATGACGATAGGAGGTTCCAAAAGCATCAGCCAAGACACTGAGCTGCAGCTGGAAAAATCCCTCCTTTTCATGGCTCAGAATGTAGGTTGCTAAACGTTCCTTGACGGAGTATGAGATATTGGTTGAAGAGATAATGTTTTGCTGTTCTAATTTTTGGGCCAGCTGGCGGCCAATCTGATAGAGCAGGAGTGGATCTTGATAAACCTGCTGCCGATTCTTGAGCGGCAGTTGAACGACTCGGCTGGTTTCCAGAGCAATGACTGACGATACACTATCTTGATTGCTCATCAATTCAATATCGCCAATTAATGTAGGCTTGGTCTGCGTTTCTAGGATATGTTCTTTGCCGTTAAAGAGTCGCCTGACAATCTTTATATGTCCTTCGATAAAATAAAAAAGGTGCCCCAGTGTCTGCCCTTGCTGGCAGATGGCTTGCCCTTTCTTGTAGGTGACCAGCTGCAAGTGACTGATATAGTGCTCAGGAAAGATCTGATAAAGCTTATATTTTGTTAAATAGTATTTTAGTTGATTATCTGCCACCCTAGCCTCCATTTTAGGACGGATGTCCTATTTTTTAAGTCCGCTTTTCATTATACTGGAGAGGTTAAAGTTTTTCAAGAATGGAGTTAGCATGAAATTTACGATGGAGAAAATCAGCCTTCTGGCCTTGTCCTTGATGCTGGTATCAACCTATGCCATTTCCCCAGCCTTACCGGCAATGATTAAAGCTTACGGGAGTCAGGGTATCAGTTCTGATAAAGTAGAGTTATTAATTTCTTTACCCTCCTTTGCCATTATTGCTGTTTTGCTGATGACGCCTTGGCTGAGCCGCCTTTTATTTGAGCGCTTGACGATTGTAGCGGGCCTCTTATTGCTGTCCCTAGGTGGTATATTTCCCATTTTTAATCAAAATTATAGCTTAGTCTTTTTGTCCCGCCTAGTTTTGGGGGTTGGTATCGGTCTTATCAATGCGAGTGCTATCAGCATCATCAGCCAGCGTTTTACGGGGCGAGAGCGTATTAAAATGTTGGGATTGAGGGGATCCGCAGAAGTGCTAGGTTCTGCTCTTTTGACCTTTATTGCTGGTCAGCTTTTGACGCTGTCATGGTCGGCTGCCTTTGCTATCTACGCCTTGGGATTTATCATCATGGGTCTTTACCTGCTTTTTGTCGGTCCAGATAAGTCCAGCCAAGAATCAGATTTACCTAAGGAAAGAACCGCTCCCAGTTCTCCTCTCTCTTGGCGGCAGCTAATCTATATTCTCTCCCTTGCTCTTTACGCTGGCTTCGTTATTTTAATCAATTCTGCTAACACCCTGCGTATTCCAGTGATAGTGTCTGCTTTTAGGCTCGGGACTGCCCAAGATGCCAGCTTGATACTCAGTTTGATGATGCTGATGGGAATTGTAGCAGGTGCCTTGTTTAGTAGTCTGGTTGTCTATTTTAAACGGTCTCTGCTGACTCTTGTTCCTCTTGTTTTAGGGCTGGGTCTCTTGGTAATGTGGCTGTCTCACAATCTTTTCTTCCTTAGTTTAGGCGCTCTGCTGACTGGCTTTGTCTACAGTTTAGGAGTGACCTATGTCTTCAACCTCCTGTCGGAAACGATCCCTAAGCAACAGCTGCATACAGCTACGACTCTAGTGCTGCTGGGCTGTAATCTTGGCGGAGCCTGTGCCTCCCTAGCTCTGCGTGTAATCGCTTATCTGACACCTTCACTGACAGCAGCCTTTGCTGTTTTGGGTTTGCTCAGCCTGGGATTAGCGACCCTGCTGTTTCTAATAAGGCATGTCAAACCTGTAAACTAGCTCTATATGCCAATAATCTCGTATGGTTGACGCTGTCTGGCTAATTTGTTAGAATAGAGAGGTCGCAAAGACAAACTAACTTCTTCTTGGTTGTAGGAAGGCCAAAACCTACCACTCGGATGAAGCAATAAAAGGAGAAAAGATATGGCAATTTCAAAAGAGAAAAAAAATGAAATTATTGCTCAATATGCTCGTCACGAAGGTGACACTGGTTCTGTAGAAGTTCAAGTAGCAGTGCTGACTTGGGAAATCAACCACCTCAACGAGCACATTCAGCAGCACAAAAAAGATCATGCAACTTACCGCGGTTTGATGAAAAAAATCGGTCACCGTCGTAACCTTTTGGCCTACCTTCGTCGTACTGATGTTAACCGCTACCGCGAATTGATTAAATCACTGGGACTTCGTCGTTAAGATAAGGTCTTTGATCTAAAGATAAGGGTTGGGCAAAGTCCCAGCTCCTTAAAAAGTGGCTGTCTTATTCGAACCCTAACTTTGAGATAGACGCTCGGACTCTCTAGAAATAGAGGGTCTTTTTTTAACTATTTACTAAGTCTGGTCATGTTTTTGTGTCTAAACAGCTTTAAAGATGGGGCCCTAAACCACTATCGAAGGTGCTGGATTTGTTTGGCTAAAGTGCTATCTCAAAAAAATGTGATTTTTTTCACAAAAAAGCTTGACATTATTCTAAAATAAGGTAAACTTAATAAGTGAAGAAAGTCACAAACTTTTGAGAGAGTAAATTTCCAAAAAGTTTCCGAGACATTCTTTTTAGAAAAACACTAATCATTTGGAGGAGACCTTAATGGCTAAAGAAACAAAGGTAGCAGCAGAAAAAGTTGAAGAACTAGCGCAGGAATACACCAGTTCCCTCATCGACAAAGCCTTAAAAGCTGAGCAAGAATATGCGACCTACACCCAAGAACAGGTTGATAAAATTATTGCAGCGATGGCTCTTGCTGGTTCAGAAAGTTCTCTGCAACTGGCCAAAGAAGCTGTCGAGGAAACGGGTCGTGGTATCGTTGAAGATAAAGATATAAAAAACCATTTTGCTACTGAAAATATTTACGAATTAATTAAACATGAAAAAACAGTAGGCATTATCGGCGAAGATAAGGTTAAAGGTCAGGTTCACATTGCGGCTCCCCTAGGTGTTATTGCGGGGATTGTCCCAACAACAAATCCCACTTCAACAACCATGTTCAAGAGTTTGGCAGCCTTAAAGACACGCAATGCTATTGTCTTTGCCTTCCACCCATCAGCTCAAAGTTGTTCTGTTCATGCAGCTCAAATTATGTATAAAGCTGCCATCAAGGCTGGCGCACCTGAAAATATTATCCAATGGATTGAAACACCTTCTATTGCCAACACAAACGCCTTGATTACCAATAAGAAAATTGCTGCAATCTTAGCAACAGGCGGCCCTGGTATGGTCAATGCGGCTCTTAAATCAGGTAACCCTTCAATGGGGGTTGGTGCTGGTAACGGTGCAGTCTATGTTGATGCGACGGCTCATATTGACCGTGCTGTCGAAGACCTTCTTATGTCAAAACGCTTTGATAACGGTATGATTTGTGCGACAGAAAACTCTGCTGTTGTTGAAGCTCCAATCTATAAGGAATGGCTCAAGAAAATGCAAGAAAAAGGTGCCTATTTGGTGCCTAAGAAGGACTACAAGAAACTGGAAGAATGCGTCTTCAATGACCATCATGGAGTTAATGGACCAGTAGCCGGTATGTCTGCCCGCTGGATTTGTGAGCGCGCTGGTGTGGATCTACCAGAAGGCAAAGATGTTCTCTTGTTTGAATTAGACGCCAAGAATATCGGTGAAAAGCTGTCCTCTGAAAAGCTATCCCCTCTGCTTTCTGTATACAAGGCTAAAGACCGTGAAGACGGTATTGAAATTGTTGAAGCCCTTCTTGACTACCAAGGTGCTGGACACAATGCGGCAATTCAAATTGGTTCTCAGGCTGACCCATTTGTAGCTGAATACGGTGATCGCGTAAAAGCGTCCCGTGTTCTGGTCAACCAACCGGATTCCATCGGTGGTATCGGTGATATTTATACGGACGCCTTGAAGGCAAGTCTGACATTGGGAACAGGATCATGGGGGAAAAATTCATTGTCACACAATCTATCAACTGGCGACCTCTTGAATGTTAAAACAGTCGCAAAACGTCGTAACCGCCCTCAATGGGTACGCCTGCCGGAAAAAACTTACTATGAAAAGAATGCTATTTCCTATCTACAAGATGACTATGAACCAATGCGGCGTGCTCTGATTGTAGCAGACCCTGGTATGGTACAGTTCGGTTTCGTTGACACGGTTTTGGGGCAATTGGCGCTTCGCGATGAAAAGGTAGTTACCTCTCTTTATGGCACGATCAAACCAGACCCAACTCTGGGACAAACGATTGAAATCGCTAAGCAAATGCGCGACTTTAAGCCAGATACTGTTATTGCTATCGGTGGTGGTTCAGCTATTGATGCGTCTAAGATTGCCCGTTTGATTTATGAAACATCATTGGACCGCGAGCCAGACTTCTTGGATAGCTATGAGCAAGTCAGTGCCTTCTTCCTTGAGTTGCAACAAAAATTCATCGATATCCGTAAACGTATCGTTAAGTTCAAACACCAAACGGAGACCCGTCTCTTCTGTATTCCAACGACATCTGGTACAGGAGCTGAGGTTACACCGTTTGCCGTTATCACAGACGACTTTACTCATGTTAAATATCCTCTGGCTGATTACGAGCTTGTGCCACAGGTTGCTATTGTTGACCCAGAATTTGTTATGACAGTGCCTAAACGCACAGCAGCCCTCTCAGGACTCGATGCTCTCTCCCACGCTTTAGAATCTTACGTCTCTGTCATGGCTTCTGATTTTACCCGCCCATGGTCGCTTGAAGCTATTAAGCTGATCATTGAAAATCTGGAAGATGCCTACAACTACGATCCGAAAAATCCGACACTTCGTGGGGAACAAGCCAAAGAAAACATGCATTATGCGTCAACAATTGCTGGTATGGCCTTCGGTAATGCCTTCTTAGGAATCAACCACTCGCTTGCCCACAAAACAGGTGGTGAGTTCGGTCTGCCTCACGGTTTAGCCATTGCCATTGCTATGCAGCATGTTATCCGCTACAATGGTGTTGCAGGCAACGTGAAACGTTCTGTCTATCCGCGTTATGAGGAATACCGTGCTCAGCGTGACTATGCTGATATTGCCCGTGCTCTTGGTCTTAAAGGCAAAACGGATGAAGAGTTAGTTGAAGCGCTGTGTCAGCGGATTGACAAACTGATGAAGGCTATTGACGTTGAACCTAAATTGTCGGCTAATGGTGTTAGTAAGAAAGACTTTGAAGCAGCTCTTGATCGCTTAGCGAGTCTGGCTTATGATGACCAATGTACACCAGCTAATCCGCGTCAGCCATACATTGAAGATATGAAACAACTTTTGATTGATCAATTCTAATCAAAATTACTAGCACCTAAAGAAATAGCTTAAAGAATTAGTATTCCTTTTAGAAGGTCCAGTGGACCTTTTAAGGGGTTGCTAGTGAGTGCAGAAAAAAATAATAAGAGAAGCAAGGATCTTGCTCTACTCCCTCATATAGTGAATAGTGAAAATCTAAAATTCACAGGCACTCTGGGGGAGTTTTCTTATGCTCAAAAACAATGTGAGATTGAGCAAAAACGCGTCCAGTATCTCTGTCTTGGAACCAACTCTTGGTGCAGTGGTTGGGAGAAAGACTTGTTGGCGATGACAACTTAATCTTACCCTTGCATAATCCATTAAGCGCTTTAGCACCAATGAATCACTGCTGACTGGCTTCCTTTTGCCAGCAGGTTAAGACAAAAAAACGAAACGAATGGGGGCACCGTTAATCTTATTTCCATTCCCTATATCCTAATGGTATCTATTTACTGGGTGCTATAACACTGAGGTGTGCTATAATAAGTCCATGTTATTTTATTTTATAGTGGGCTTGATTTTACTGATGCCGGTTTTAGGCCTCGTTTTTATCGGTCTAGCTGTCAGCCCGAAAGTAGGTAATATCAGGTGGGTGATGCTAATTGGTTTGCTACTGTTTGCCCTGTCTTTCTATAGTCTCTACTTGAAAATTAATGTCCTCTTTTTTAGTTTCTTTGCACTAGGTCCCTTTTTATTTGGCTTGGGTCTACCCGTCAGTCTGTCGTCAAGCAAACGTCTTCAGGCCGGTCTATCCGGTCTTGGTTTGCTTCTCCTTTTTCTGGGAATGCTCCTTATTATTGCTAATATGCTTAACCATATCTAGGAGAGTGGGATTCAATCGGTAAATCGTAATAAAATTGCGATTTCGATTTTCTTCGCTCTCTCATTTTAAGGCTCAGACCTCTGACACTTTCCTGTTTTTAGGTGGCAGGCGTTTGGCAGTCTATCCCCAGACTGCCAAACGCCACTGGAACATTTTGACACTTGCAAAGTTCATGGTATTAGATAACCTGAGGTTGCGACAAAAGTTCTCAACCTTATTTATTTGGTTAATTTATTCGCTAAGCGCAGTGGTTGGTTGGATATCCTTATCCCATGCTCTACAAGTGATAGCTCCAACAGTTTGGGGAACTGTTGGAGGATATCCAATTCTATGAACGTTAGTTCAGGTCAATCCCTAACCAACTTTGCGGAGGTGGGACAACGAAAGCAAATTCTCCAAATTATTGATTTCTGTCCCACTCTCAGCTATCATTTGCGTGGTCGTTAAACAGTCCAATGGACTACCTAAGAGGTACCTGAAAATGGGACTGCGCCTCACGATAAGGACTGCCAACCGCTGCGTCAATGGAATATGCTAAAGAGTTTGGATTTTTGTCTCAGCCCTTTTTCTTCACCCTAAAAGCCTTAAACATATCGATAACCTTATCATTAGTCACTATTTGTGGTAAAATAGAAACGATTCTAATTCTGGTAAAAGAGGTACTCTAATGGCGAAACAAACCTTCCAAATGACCTTTGCAGGGCAACCCTTGGTGGTGGAAATAGGTCAGGTAGCCAAGCAGGCTAACGGCGCTGCTGTCATCCGCTATGGCGAATCAACGGTGCTCAGTGCTGCCGTCATGTCCAAAAAGATGGCAACGACAGATTTCTTTCCCTTGCAGGTTAATTATGAAGAAAAAATGTATGCGGCCGGAAAGTTTCCGGGTGGCTTTATGAAGCGGGAAGGTCGCCCGCCAGCAGAGGCGACACTAACAGCCCGCCTTATCGACCGACCTATTCGGCCCATGTTTGCGGAAGGTTTTCGCAATGAGGTGCAGGTGATTAATACAGTTCTATCCTATGATCCTGATGCTAGTGCTCCTATGGCGGCCATGTTTGGAAGCTCTCTTGCCCTGTCAATTTCTGATATCCCTTTTAATGGCCCCATTGCCGGTGTACAAGTTGCCTATATTGATGGTGAATTCATCATTAATCCTTCTGCTCAGCAGAAAGAAAATTCTTTGCTGGAACTAACAGTTGCTGGGACAAAGGAAGCCATTAATATGGTAGAATCTGGCGCTAAGGAATTGCCGGAAGAAATTATGTTAGAAGCTCTTCTTGAGGGGCATAGTGCGATTCAGGAGCTGATTGCCTTCCAAGAAGAAATTATCACTGCTGTCGGACAAGCAAAAGCTGATATCGAGCTCTTGCAGGTAGATGAGGCTCTCAAGTCTGAAATCATTAAAGAGTATAATCCTGCTCTGCAAAGAGCTGTTCAAGTAGAAGAAAAACTAGCGCGTGAAGAAGCGACTCAGGAAGTCAAAGATAAGGTTATAGCGGCTTATGAAGAGCGCTATGCAGATCATGAAGATTATGAGCGTATCATGCGGGATGTCGCTGAAGTTTTAGAGGAAATGGAACACGCAGAGGTGCGTCGCCTCATTACACAGGACAAGATTCGTCCTGATGGCCGTCGTATTGATGAGATTCGTCCTTTAGAAGCGGATATAGACTTTCTGCCGCAAGTTCACGGTTCTGGTCTCTTTACTCGCGGTCAGACGCAGGCTCTGTCAGTTCTGACCCTAGCACCTATGAGTGAGACCAAGATTGTTGACGGTTTGGATCCCGAATATCGCAAACGCTTCTTGCATCACTATAATTTTCCGCAGTATTCAGTTGGCGAAACCGGCCGCTACGGTGCTCCCGGCCGTCGTGAAATTGGCCACGGAGCCCTAGGCGAGCGTGCTCTAGCACAGGTCTTGCCTAGCTTTGAAGACTTTCCTTATGCCATCCGTTTAGTTGCAGAAGTCCTAGAGTCCAATGGTTCTTCCTCCCAAGCTTCTATCTGTGCTGGGACCTTGGCACTCATGGCTGGAGGTGTCCCTATCAAGGCGCCGGTGGCTGGAATCGCTATGGGCCTTATTTCAGATGGCAGCGATTACACAATTCTGACTGATATTCAGGGGCTTGAGGATCACTTTGGTGATATGGACTTTAAGGTAGCAGGGACGCGCCAAGGAATTACTGCCCTGCAAATGGACATTAAAATCTCAGGAATCACGCCGAAGATCCTGCAGGAAGCTCTTGCTCAAGCAAAAAAAGCCCGCTTTGAGATTCTTGATGTCATTGAGACTACTATTTCAGAACCCCGTCCAGAATTGGCACCGACAGCTCCTAAAATCGATACCTTAAAAATTGATGTGGATAAGATTAAGGTGGTCATCGGTAAGGGAGGCGAAACCATTGATAAGATTATCGAGGAGACCGGTGTTAAAATTGATATTGATGAAGACGGCAATGTTCAAATCTACTCATCAGATTTAGCAGCCATTGAGCAAGCTAAGAAAATTATTACTGATCTAGTACGTGAGGCTAAAGTTGGTGAGGTCTACCACGCTAAGGTCATCCGCTTAGAAAGCTTTGGAGCCTTTGTCAATCTTTTTGAGGGGACGGATGCCTTGGTGCATATTTCAGAGCTGGCTTGGCAGCGTACGGAAAGGGTCGAAGACGTTGTCAAACTTGGCGACGAAGTCGATGTTAAAATCATCAAAATTGATGATAAAGGGCGCGTCAATGCTTCGATAAAAGCCCTGCAGCCAAGGCCCAAAAAACAAGAAGAAGCTACTGAAAGCAAGAGATTTCACCGCAAGAAACACCGTGGTCATGAGGAACATGGTCATCCAGCCACCTCTCTCCAGTCAGCAGAAAACCGAGAACAAGAAGGTAAGCATCATGAATAAATTTAACTCAGAAATTGATTTTGCTCTGCGCAATTTCATCGCTAATCCGGAAAATTTTCTAGACGGTTTAACCTTGGTCAACAGTCTCCACTCTATTCCTGTAATTGCCAGTAGCCAGCCTTATGCTATTGCAATTGAAGGACAGAAGGTTGTTCCAGTTTTCACTAATAAGTCAGATTTGGATCGCTTTAAAAAAGAGCATCCTAGCGCCAAACAGCAGGAATGGGTTGAGCGTCTCAGTATAGAAATTTTAGAGGAAGCTGTTGTTAACCGTCTTCATGGCCTGGTTTTCAATATTAAGAAAGCTGGTGACTTTGCAAATTCAACAATCTTTAAAAGTAGCGAAATGATCCAACTGATTAACACCTACACGACCCTGCTCAACGATGTTTTAGGTGAGGAAAATCAAAGTCGTCAAGAGTTGGAGCGCCGCTACTTTGTTCCAGTAATTATTTTGGCAGATGAGACCGGCGGCTATCAGCGTAGTTATCCAGCCTTAGCTATTGAAGGAGCAGATTACATTCCAGCCTTCTCCAGTATTCCTAGCTTTGCCAAATGGTATAATAATGGTGAGTTGGGCTACCCTTTTCGCGCTGCCAAGGGGATGGTAATGACGTGGACGATAGACGAAATTGCTCACCCTGCTCAAGGAGAAAGCGGCGTGGGAAATACGCGTGGTGTAGTCCTCGATCCTCTCAATGAAATGCAAAGACTCGTGGACTGGACAAGCTGATTAGTGCTCATGAGAAGGTGCAAGGGAAAGTCTCGCTGTCTCTGTATTTAGATAGGAGATTTTGAGTGCTGTTTCTTCATATTTATTGATGAATCTGGTCAAAAGTGGCTCAGCTGTTAGTGATTTTAGTACTTACAGATTGTAAGATTCTGAGATGAGCCCCTTGTCTGGATGAAAAGAAAATATTGTTGTCAAGACTCCTCCTTTTTAGGCTTGCTTGATGGTTTAGTGTCTCTATTTGAACATGTTTAAAAACTCAAAAATAAAGTGCCTTGCCTTTAGAGAGATAGTCCTGTCCCCTTGTAATCTTATTTGCTCTTTACAGGCTTTGTAGCTTGTGAAATTTAGCCTGCACTTTTTCCCTATCTGAAAAATTTATAGTTTACTCGGTAGGGATATTAGTTTTCTTTAGAGTATTTGAGGACTTAGTATCTTGTGAAAGGATGTGTTTATGGGCTGGTGGAAGGAAACTATTGATATTGTAAAGCGCCAAGACCCAGCTGCCCGAAGTTCCTTGGAAGTTCTGTTGACTTATCCTGGAATTAAGGCGCTGGCAGCTCACCGTTTATCACACTTTCTGTGGCGGCACCATCTTAGACTGCTGGCTCGTATGCACAGTCAGTTTTGGCGCTTTTGGACGCAAATTGAAATTCACCCAGGAGCGCAGATTGCCGAAGGAGTTTTTATCGATCACGGTTCTGGTTTAGTTATTGGTGAAACAGCCATTGTCGAGAAAGGTGCCATGCTTTACCATGGGGTAACCTTAGGAGGAACGGGAAAGGATGTGGGGAAACGGCATCCGACTGTCCGCGAAGGTGCTCTTATTTCCGCTCATTCTCAGCTAATTGGTCCGATTGAGATTGGTAAGAATGCTAAGGTTGGGGCAGCTGCAGTTGTTCTGTCAGATGTCCCGGCGGATGTCACTGTTGTCGGTGTCCCTGCTAAGGTCGTCCGAGTTCATGGACGAAAGGATGAGCAAGCTATCCGTACGCTCCAGGAAGCACGGGAGGCTAGCTACCATTCATCGCATTTGTAGTTGTCCATAGCGGTAAAAATGCAAATCGGTGAATTTTTAGAATTGGTCTAGTTGTTTAAATGAGCCACACTTGTTTTTATGCTAGTTCATATTAATCTTATTAGGCAAGGTTCTTGGGTTTACATGAAGCAGGTGGTAAATGGCTTTCGCTACCCTAAATTTATAACTAAAAGCGATGAGTTTGGGAATTGATAATGAAAATTCTGCGTCTATTTATATGAACAGAAAATAAGCGAAAATGAATAAAGGAGACAAGGTGATTAAAATCTATGATACTATGACCCGCAGCCTGCGGGATTTTGTGCCAATTCATGAGGATACGGTCAATATGTATGTCTGCGGTCCGACTGTCTATAACTATATCCATATCGGCAATGCCCGCTCCAGCGTAGCTTTTGACACTATTCGCCGTTATTTTGAATACCGCGGTTATACTGTCAACTATATCTCAAACTTTACTGATGTTGACGATAAGATTATTAAGGCAGCTGCAGAAGCTGACATGCCCCCTAAAGCCTTGGCGGATAAATTTATCGCTGCTTTCATGGAAGATACCAGAGCACTAGGGATTAAGCCAGCTACCCAAAACCCCCGTGTGATGGATTACATGGACCAGATCATTGAGTTTATTGAAATCCTGCTTGCTAAGGGCTTTGCTTATGAGTCCGCTGGGGATGTCTATTTCCGTGTCCAAAAGTCAGAAAATTATGCTGCCCTAGCCAATAAAACATTGGCTGATTTGGAGATTGGAGCCAGCGGTCGTACCGATGCCGAGACCGATCGTAAGGAGGATCCTTTGGATTTTGCCCTCTGGAAATCGGCCAAAGCTGGTGAGATTTCTTGGAATAGTCCTTGGGGACAGGGGCGTCCAGGTTGGCATATTGAGTGTTCGGTTATGTCAACCACGATTCTTGGTGATACAATTGATATCCATGGCGGTGGTACTGATCTGGAGTTTCCTCACCACACCAACGAAATTGCCCAGTCTGAAGCCAAGACAGGACAAACTTTTGCTAATTACTGGATGCATAATGGTTTTGTCAATGTAGACGATGAAAAAATGTCCAAATCACTTGGGAATTTTGTGACTGTCCACGATCTTTTAAAAACAGTGGATGGTCAGGTTCTGCGTTTCTTTCTTGCTAGTCAGCACTATCGCAAACCTATTAATTTTACAGATAAGGCCATCCACGATGCTGGGGTTAATGTAAAATATCTAAAAAATACTTATACACTTCCGCTTACAGATCAGGCAGATGAATCAACCCTAAAGCAATTCCAAGTAGACTTTGTAGCAGCCATGGATGATGATTTTAATGCAGCTAATGGCATTACCGTAATTTTTGATATGGCCAAGTGGATCAATTCTGGCAACTATACTCAAACAGTAAAAGTAGCATTCGGGGACATGCTGGCTGTTATGGGATTGGCTTTTGAAGAAGAAAGCCTTGACCAAGAGATTGAAGCCTTGATTGCGCAGCGTCAAGAAGCGCGTGCTCAAAAAGACTTTGCTACAGCCGATCGAATTCGCGATGAGTTGGCTGCTCAAGGAATCAGGCTTCTTGATACTAAGGATGGCGTGAGGTGGACACGTGACTAAGGTAGATGTCAAGCTTATCAACGGAATTGCCTTAGCCTTTGAAGGAGATGCTGTCTACTCGCTTTATATTCGCCGCTACCTAATTTTTCAAGGGCAGACTAAGCCCAATCAGCTCCATCGTATGGCAACCCGCTATGTCTCTGCCAAGGCTCAGGCCCAGCTGGTTCAGGCCTTACTAGATGCTGGTTTATTGACAGAAACAGAAGAAACTATTTACAAACGCGGACGTAATGCACATACGCATACCAAGGCCAAAAATACCGATATTATTACCTATAAAATGTCTACGGGTTTTGAGGCTGTGCTGGGTTACCTCCACATGACAGAACAAATCAGTCGCATGGAAGAGCTGATTGCTTGGTGCATTGCCTATATTGAAAAACAACACTAAAAGGAAGCCGCTTGTTCGGCTTCCTTTTAGTGTTGCTTATAAATTTTCATTGACATATCTGACAAAATGATTCCACCATACTTTGAGGAAGAAGCTCTTTTTAACCGGCTTTTGAGCAACAAGTGTCATTTTAGGTGGCTGATCCAGATAACCCGTACCAATGAGATCAGGGTCATCGTAGGTAAGACTACCGACTTTTCTTCCTTTTTTTAGGGCAGCTGTCACGGACTTAGTATGAATCTTGGCTCCGGGTTTTTTATCGGAACCAATTTTAGTGACAACCTTGAAATCGTCCTTAACGACAGCAGGCACAGTCTTAGACTTACCATCAACAACTTGGGCTGTGCTTTTATGATAACTGGCCCCTTCAACAGTCAGAGTGGTCATCTGAAAATTATAGGCTGCATAATTGAGCAACTGGTTAGTTGCATCAAAACGTGCATACTCATTAGTGTCAGCATTGTCAGCATTTAAAATGACAGTAATCACACGCATACCATTTTCAGTTGATGTAGCGACAAAAGATTGACCAGCCAATTCCGTCGTCCCCGTCTTGAGACCATCTACGCCATCGCGGGCATACGGCATTCCATCCAACATATAATTAAAGGTATTCATGGTTGAGCCGTGAAAATCAGCGCTGGTCTTCTTGGTAATATCTAGAACCTCAGGATATTCACGAATCAAGTGCTGAGCGATGATAGCCACATCACGTGCACTCATCTGGTTCTCATCGTCACTGGAAGAACCGGGGTAAAGGTGATCTCCTAAGTAACTGTTGTTAAGGCCAGAAGCATTGACCAGCTTAGCGTCTTTAATTCCCCACTCTTTTAGCTGTCTTTGCATCATATCAACAAAAGTCTGCTCGCTGCCGCCAATTTTTTCTGCCAGCGCGATAGCTGCACTGTTAGCGCTAGAAATCATGGCAGCCTCAACTAAATCTTTAACCGTATATTCACGGGCTTCCATTGGAACATTGCTGGCCTCAGAGTTAGTTGTCAAATCATAGGCATAATCAGAAATCTTAACCTTACTGTTCCAGGATAATTTTCCCTCATCAATCTGCTGATAAACCATATAAATTGTTAAAATTTTCGTGATGGAGGCTATGCCATCAGGTGTTGTAGCATCTTTTTCATAAAGCACCTTGCCGGTGCTGGCTTCAACAGCGATAGCATGTTCAGCCGGAGCTTCAAATTTATCGGCCTGAACCAATCCGCCACTAAAAAGCAAGGCAAGGCCTAAAATCAGTCCTACAAAAAATTTTTTCATAACTGCTTCCTTAATTTAAGATATCTTTTTTATTATATCATAAAAGGTAGTTTCAAAAGAAACAATCCGATTAAGATTAAGCTTACAATTCGGTGTCAAGAACAATAAAAATTCTCAAAATAGAGCGAAAAGAGTGGAAAAAGCAATTCACCAGGATGCTTTTTCCACTCTTTTTATTCTTGCTGCTAGTGTTTAGCTATGATTTTAGGACAAGAAACGTCTCCAATTCGCACAATATTATACAAGGTTATCTTTCTCAAAGAAAGCCTTATAGATAGCGCGGACAGCAGATTTTTCCTGTTCCGACTTGATGACAAACATAACTGAGACCTCACTGGAGCCTTGCGAAATCATTTCAATGTTAATATTTTTATCGGACATGGCCTTAGTCGCAGTTGACATGACTCCGACTTGATTCTTCATGTTTTCACCAACAATCATAATGATAGAAAGATCACGTTCGATTTCGACTTCATCAACCCCTAAATTGCGCGTCAGTTGCGTCATAATCTCCTGTTCTTTAATAGGAGTCATCTCTCGTTCACGCAGGACAATGGACATATCATCAATGCCGGTTGGGATATGCTCCCAACGAATATTGAGTTCTTCCAGAATTTGTAGTACCTTACGTCCAAAACCGACCTCACGGTTCATCAAATATTTAGAGATATTAATGCTGACAAATTTATCATCGCCGGAAATTCCTACAACGGGAGTTTCTTGATGGCTGTGCTGCAAGACAATCCGAGTTCCAGGGTGATTAGGGTTGTTGGTGTTTTTGATGACCAAAGGAATACGGCCGCGATAAGCAGGGATCAGCGCTTCATCATGCAGCACAGAGAAACCAGCATAGGCCAGCTCGCGCATCTCACGATAGGTTAGCTCCTTAATCGAATGCGGCTTGTGCACAACACCAGGGTGGGCAGCAAAAATTCCATCTACATCTGTAAAATTCTCATAGAGATCAGCCTTAACCCCCGCAGCCACAATAGAACCTGAAATATCAGATCCTCCGCGCGAGAAGGTACAAATCTGATTATCAACAGTAACTCCAAAGAAACCTGGGATAACGAGAACCTCATCGCTATCACATAGCTCTTCTAATTTGTCATAACTGCCCGGTAAAATTCTGGCGTTACCCGGCTCGCTAGAGACGATAATACCAGCCTTGCCCGGATGCATATAGCGTGCAGGGACACCGTTCTGACGGAAATAGGCTGCGATCAGTTTAGCGTTATTGTCCTCACCCGCTGCTAGAAAGGTATCGTAGAGAAAATCGTTCCCTTCAATAGGAAGGGTTGCCAGCTCTGTGATAGCTGCAGCAATCTTATCAAGGATACTGTGGGATAATCCCAACTCATCGATGATAGACTTATAACGGTCGATAATCCAATTTTGGTCGGCCGAAACATCGGCGTCATCTGTATAAGAGCGGTAATAGCGAATTAAAGCGTCGGTAACCTTAGTATCTTCAGCGTTTCGTTTACCGGGAGCAGAAACAACAACAAAACGTCGTTCAGCATCCGCTTTAACAATATTCAATACCTTCTTTAATTGCTGTGCAGAAGCTAGCGAGCTTCCGCCAAATTTGATAACTTTCATAGCGACTCCGTCTTTTATATATAATGATTGCCTAAAATTATAGCAAAATTCAGACAGTTTTTCAATTTCATTTGGGAGAGTGTCTGATCTGTGGTATTGACCCATTATTACCTAAGAAATCTGTCTATAGTTAAAGAGCCGCTGCAAAGCGTAACAAGCGCAAGAAAACTTGCCATAAGAAGTTATGAGAAAGCTCCGAGACTGGATAGGGATTTTAGTTCAATAGAAATCTCTGTTGTATTTTATGGTAAAATAAAGCAGAGGTTTTTCATGAAGCAAGCTATTATTTTTGATATGGATGGTGTCCTTTTTGATACCGAGGAATTTTATTATACTCGCCGCGAGACCTTCTTAGCCAATCGAGGAATTTCGATTAAGCATCTGCCTCTGAGTTTTTTTATTGGTGGTAACATGAAGCAGGTCTGGGAGAAAATCTTAGGGAATGACTATGCGAATTGGGATATCGCCCAGCTCCAAGAAGATTATACGAATTATAAGACAGCCCATCCTCTCCCCTATAAGGAAGTTCTCTTTGCTGATGTTCAGATGACTCTGGAGGCACTTAAGGAAAAGGGACTGAAGATTGGTTTGGCCTCTAGCTCAACGAAATTGGATATTTTAAAGGCTTTAGGCGATACTAACTTAACAGCTTACTTTGATGTCATCTTATCAGGGGAGGAATTTCCAGAAAGCAAGCCCCATCCCGCTATCTACAATGAGGCAGCAGCTCAGCTGGGCTTCGCTAAATCAGATTTGCTGGTTATCGAAGACAGTGAAAAAGGGATTGCTGCCGCAGTTGCTGCTGGCATAGAAGTCTGGGCCATTAAGGATGAACGCTATGGCTTGGATCAAAGTCAGGCTAATCGTTTGATCAATAACTTAACAGAAGTGCTGGATTGTCTAACAACAGTAAATTAATGCAAATGCTGCTAGTTCTTTTCTTTACAAGAAAGTATTTCCTTGTCAAACGAGCATTTTTAGTTATAATGGATGAGATAGTGGTAAAACAGCTTATTTTATTTGAAGAATAAAATAATTGGAGGTATCTTATGAATTTTTCAACAATTCTTTACAGCGTAGAAGATGGTGTTGCAACCTTGACCTTGAATCGACCGGAAGTGTCGAACGGTTTTAATATTCCAATCTGTGAAGAAATCATTGAGGCTATTAGTCTGGCAGAAAAGGACGATAGTGTGCGTATTTTGCTCATCAATGCTAATGGCAAGGTCTTCTCTGTTGGGGGTGATTTAGACCAAATGCAGAAGGCCGTTGATGCCGATGACGTGCAGTCTCTGGTGCGGATAGCTGAACTAGTTAATACGATTTCCTTTATGATTAAGCGCCTGCCCAAGCCAGTTATCATGAGTGTTGACGGACCTGTAGCCGGTGCAGCCTTCAATATGGTTTTAGCAGCAGATTTCACCCTTGCTTCTGAAAAAGCTAAATTCATCCAGGCCTTTGTTGGAGTTGGTTTAGCGCCAGATGCTGGTGGACTCTTCCTCTTGACGCGTTCTATAGGTATCAATCGGGCGACCCAAATTACTATGACAGGCGAAGCAGTTAGTGCTGAAAAAGCCTTGGAGTGGGGGTTCATCTACCGTTTAGTAGAATCTGAAAAACTAGAACGTGATACTGATCGCTTAATTAAACGCCTGAAGCGCAGTTCTCCTAACTCCTTTAAGGCAATCAAAGAGATGGTTTGGCAGAGTGACTTTGCTGGCTGGGAAGAGTATGCTGATCTTGAGTTGGCACTGCAAAAATCATTAGCCTTCACTGAGGACTTTAAAGAAGGGGTTAATGCCTTTAGTCAGAAGCGTCGCCCTAACTTTACTGGAAAGTAGCAAGAGGTAGCCGCGTGTTTTAGTGCTGATGTGCCTTCTGTCTATAGGTCTGCCATTTCCTAAACTTGCTCTTTTCCTGTCAGTAGGTGGGCTAACAAAGCTTAAGCGATGTCCAAATAGAGAAGTTATTTCATTACTCTTGCAAACATGTTTCAGTTCTGATATACTTTGAATATCAAATTATTTGAGAATCGAGGTATGAAGTGGATTATAAGTTAGTTAATGAATATCTAACAAAAGTTTTTAACAATGTCTTAGTCATTGAGGAAATGAGTTTAAAAAACAGCCGTTTCAGGGATGTTTCTATGAAGGAAATGCATACGGTTGATATTATCGGTCATATTCCTGATGCGACACCCAGTGACATTGCTCGCGAGTTAATGGTGACCTTGGGTACGGTTACTACTAGTTTGAACAAATTAGAAAGAAAGGGCTATGTTGAACGCCACCGTTCAGAAGTTGACCGCCGTGTTGTTCATCTGAGTCTGACGAAGAAAGGGCGCCTTATTTACCGCCTGCATAACCGTTTCCATAAAAACATGGTAACCCAAATTATAAAAGGAATGAATGATATGGAGATTAAAACCTTAGAGGGCGCCCTCCACAATCTCTATCAATTCTTAGAGGATTTGAAATAATGACCTTTGCAAAAATTAGTCAGACAGCCTACTATGTACCCGAGCAAGTTGTCACAAATGACGATTTGGCTGAGATTATGGATACTAGTGATGAGTGGATTGCCAGCCGTACAGGAATCAAAGAAAGGCGTATCAGCCGCAATCAGGAAACTAGTGACTTAGCGACTGAGGTGGCTAAGCAGCTGCTGGAAAAATCAGGACTGAGTCCGTCAGAAATTGATTTCATCATCGTAGCGACCATTTCACCTGATTCTATGATGCCGACTACCGCCGCCCGTGTTCAGGCCAATATCAATGCCAGCGAAGCTTTCGTCTATGACCTAACAGCGGCTTGCAGCGGTTTTGTATTTGCCTTAGCAACAGCCGAAAAGTTAATCAAGGCGGGTAGCTATAAAAGAGGACTGGTTATTGGTGCTGAAGTGCTGTCCAAAACGCTGGATTGGTCTGATCGCAGGACAGCTGTTCTTTTTGGAGATGGTGCTGGTGGTGTACTTTTAGAAGCATCAGCACAAGAGCATTTCTTAGCAGAATCGCTCCACAGTGATGGTAGCCGAGGGCAAAAATTGACCTCGGGAGCATATGGTTTGCAGTCTCCTTATTCGGATCAAGGGGAGAACAATCCCTTTATGGGTATGGATGGCCGTGCTATTTTTGACTTTGCTGTCCGTGATGTGTCCCGCAGTATCAAGGAACTTCTAGAAAATTCAGACTTATCTGGTGATGGCATCGATTATGCCCTCCTGCATCAAGCTAATATCCGTATTTTGGATAAGATGGCTAAGAAAATCGGACTTGAACGCGATAAATTTTTAGCTAACATGATGCACTACGGCAACACTAGTGCAGCTAGTATACCTATTTTACTAGCAGAATCTGTTGAAAATGGTATAATAAGACTCGACGGTTCCCAGACCTTGTTGCTCACTGGCTTTGGTGGGGGATTGACATGGGGCAGTCTAATTGTTAAAATTTAGGTAGATAACTGTGTAAAAACAGTATTTATATATTATTTATTTTTTATCTTTAAAGGAGAATTTTAAAATGGCAGTATTTGAGAAAGTACAAGAAATCATCGTTGAAGAGCTTGGTAAAGAAACTGATGAAGTTCAAATGACAACGACTTTTGATGAGCTTGACGCTGACTCACTTGATGTATTCCAAGTTATCTCAGAAATTGAAGATGCATTTGACATCCAGATCGAAACTGAAGATGGTTTGAATACGGTTGGTGATTTGGTTGCCTACGTGGAAGAAAAAACTAAATAGATATGGTTGAGAGACTGGGAATTATTCCCAGCCTTTAAATCTTACAGATTTAGTTACGAAGGTGCAGCCCAGAGATGTCTTAATTCACATGACTATTAAGCAAGGCTGCAAGGTGGACGGGGCAACTCATCCGCCTTCTTCTTTAAACCAATACTTTGACATTCAAAGTTCTTGGACATAATTATTTAAGAAGGTAAGGATATCTATGAAATCTCGCATTACAGAATTATTAAATATTAAATACCCTATTTTCCAAGGGGGTATGGCATGGGTCGCAGACGGTGACTTAGCTGGTGCTGTGTCCAATGCTGGAGGACTTGGAATTATCGGCGGCGGTAATGCCCCTAAAGAAGTCGTTAAAGCTAATATAGATCGTGTTAAATCAATTACAGATAAGCCTTTTGGGGTTAACATCATGCTTTTATCTCCTTTTGCTGATGACATTGTGGATCTTGTAATTGAAGAAGGGGTTAAGGTAGTCACTACTGGTGCAGGTAACCCTGGTAAATATATGGAACGCTTGCATGAAGCAGGAATCACTGTAATCCCGGTTGTCCCAAGTGTAGCCCTTGCTAAGCGTATGGAAAAATTAGGAGCGGATGCTCTGATTGCTGAAGGTATGGAAGCTGGTGGTCACATTGGCAAACTGACAACGATGACTTTGGTACGCCAAGTTGTTGATGCTGTGGATATTCCTGTTATTGGTGCTGGTGGTGTAGCTGACGGGAACGGTGCTGCAGCTGTATTTATGCTAGGGGCTGATGCTATCCAAGTTGGTACCCGTTTTGTTGTCGCTAAGGAGTCCAACGCCCACCAAAACTTCAAAGACAGGTTGCTCAAGGCCAAGGATATTGATACTGTCGTGTCCGCTTCAGTTGTTGGACATCCAGTACGTGCTATCAAGAATAAATTATCCTCCTCTTATGCTCAGGCAGAAAAAGATTTCTTAGCAGGAAAAAAATCGGCTCAGGAAATTGAGGAGCTTGGCGCAGGAGCTCTACGCAATGCAGTTGTTGATGGTGATGTCCAAAATGGTTCTGTCATGGCCGGACAAATTGCAGGCTTGGTTCGTAAGGAAGAAACCTGTGAAGAAATCTTGAAAGACCTCTATTATGGTGCTGCTAAAGTCATTAAAGAACAAGCTGCTCGTTGGGCAGATGTATCAGAAGATTAAAAAATAACAACAAGGAACGACCTCAGACCTTTACTTTTATAACTTAATAGTGGAGGTCTCTAGCCAAACTTGGAGGAAATAGTGTGACAAAGACAGCCTTTTTATTTGCCGGACAGGGTGCCCAAAAATCTGGTATGGCAAAAGATTTGTATGAAGCTTATCCCCTTGTCAAAGAGACATTTGATACTGCCAGTCGCATTTTAGGATATGATGTACGAAAGCTTATCGATGAGGAAGAAAACAAGCTTAATCAAACCCGCTATACACAACCTGCGATTTTAACAACTTCTGTTGCCATTTATCGTCTCCTAAAAGAAAGGGGGGTCGAACCAGATGTTGTAGCAGGCCTTTCACTTGGGGAGTACTCAGCCTTGGTTGCTGCAGGAGCTCTATCATTTGAAGAAGCGGTAGCTCTCGTAGCTAAGCGTGGTGAATTTATGGAGACAGCTGCTCCAGCAGGCACTGGCAAAATGGTTGCGGTCATGAATACACCTGTAGAGGTTATCGAAGAAGCTTGTCAACAGGCTTCTGATAAGGGGTATGTCAGACCTGCCAACTATAATACGCCAGCGCAAATCGTTATTGGTGGCGATGCTGCAGCGGTAGATGCTGCTGTTGAAAAATTGAAAGAGGCGGGTGCTAAGCGATTGATTCCGCTCAAGGTTTCAGGCCCCTTCCACACGGCTCTCTTGGAGCCAGCAAGTCAGCAGTTGGCGCAGGAACTTAAGAAAGTCGACTTTTCAGAATTTCAGATCCCTTTGGTTGGTAACACAGAAGCCAGAGTTATGGCGTATGCTGATATCAGATCTCTTTTGGCTCGTCAGGTGAAAGAGCCTGTACGCTTCTACGAATCAATTGCAACTATGCAGGAGTTAGGAGTAACAGACTATATTGAAATCGGGCCGGGTAAGGTTCTCAGCGGTTTTATGAAGAAAATTGATAAGACAGCCCCTGTTTCTCCCGTAGAAGATGTGGCTAGTCTGGAGACTCTTTTAGAAAAATAGGAGGCCCCATGGAATTAACTAATAAAAATGTTTTTATTACAGGTTCAACCCGCGGCATCGGTTTGGCCGTTGCGCATAAATTTGCCAGCCTAGGTGCTAATTTAGTGCTTAATGGCCGTTCAGAAATATCAGAGGACCTACTAGCACAGTTTGCAGGCTATAATGTTAAGGTTGTTGCGATTTCAGGTGATGTCTCTGATTTTACAGATGCAAAACGCATGGTCGATGAGGCTATTGAAGCGCTCGGTTCAGTAGACATTCTTATCAATAATGCTGGCATTACTAATGATAAGCTCATGCTTAAGATGACAGCAGGTGACTTTGAACGTGTCCTAAAGATTAACCTGACAGGTGCTTTTAATATGACACAAGCTGTCCTTAAACCCTTAACTAAAGCGCGTCAGGGTGCTATTATTAATATGTCATCAGTCGTTGGTCTTATGGGAAATGTCGGTCAAGCTAATTATGCTGCGTCTAAAGCAGGTCTTCTTGGCTTCACCAAATCTGTTGCACGTGAAGTGGCTGCTCGAGGTGTCCGAGTAAATGCTATTGCTCCAGGTTTCATCGAGTCAGATATGACAGATGCAATTCCTGATAAAATGAAGGATGCTATGATTGCTCAAGTCCCAATGAAGCGCATGGGGCAAGCCGAAGAAGTTGCGGACGTTGCAGTTTTTCTGGCCAGCCAAGAATATTTGACAGGTCAGGTTATCGCTATTGATGGTGGGATGACTATGCAAGGGTAACCTTGGCCTAGTTCTACCTAGTTGTTAAGATCGAAAATTATCTAAGAAAACAGAGGAAATATTATGACTTTTAATCGTGTAGTTGTAACGGGTTACGGTGTCACATCACCAATCGGACATACACCAGAGGATTTCTGGAAGAGCCTTGAGAATGGTGAAATCGGTATCAAACCGATAACGAGGTTCGATCCATCAGAAATCCCAGTTCACAATGCTGGTGAAATCCAAGACTTCCCCTTTGATAAATATTTTGCGAAAAAGGACACCAATCGTATGGATACCTATTCGCTGTATGCTATTTATGCAGCTATGGAAGCCCTTGAAAATGCTAATCTTGATATGGAGGCCGTAGATCGCGACCGCACAGGTGTTATTGTCTCATCTGGTATCGGTGGACTCCAAGAGTTGCAAGATCAGATCATCCGTATGCATGAGCGCGGTATGAAGCGCATTAGACCGATGTTTATCCCTAAAGCCCTTTCCAATATGGGAGCTGGTAATATTGCCCTCAAGATTGGTGCTCAGGGGGTATGTAAATCCATCACAACAGCCTGTGCCTCTGCCAATGATGCCATTGGGGAAGCATTCCGTGAAATCAAGTATGGCTTCCATGATGTTATCCTAGCTGGCGGTTCCGAAGCTTCCATTACTAAAATTGGTATTGGCGGATTCAATGCTTTGACAGCTCTTTCAACAACAGAAGATCCAACTCGCTCAGCTATTCCATTTGATAAAGATCGCAATGGTTTTGTCATGGGTGAGGGTGCCGGTGTTTTAATTGTTGAAAGCTTAGAGCATGCCCAAAAACGTGGCGCTAATATCTTGGCTGAAATTGTCGGCTATGGCAGCAACTGTGATGCTTATCATATGACAACACCAACGCCAGACGGATCAGGTGCTGCTAAAGCAATGAAGCTGGCCATCAAAGAAGCAGGGATCACACCTGAAGAAGTAGGATACGTCAACGCTCATGGTACGTCAACACAAGCCAATGAAAAGGGTGAAAGTCAGGCTATCGTAGCTGTTCTTGGTAAAAATGTTCCTGTATCATCTACTAAGTCGTTTACAGGGCACTTGCTCGGAGCAGCCGGTGCCGTTGAAGCTATTGCTACAATCGAAGCTATCCGTCATAGCTTCCTTCCGATGACTGCAGGGACCAAGGAGTTGTCAGAGGACATTGAAGCTGACGTTATCATGGGTGAAGGACGTCAAGCTGAGGTTGAGTACGCCATCTCAAACACTTTTGGATTTGGCGGTCACAATGCTGTTCTTGCATTTAAACGCTGGGAGGCTTAGGCATGAACATTTCAGAAATCAAAGATTTGATGAGCCAATTTGATGGGTCTAGTCTGCGTGAATTCTCTTATAGCAGTAACGGCGAAGCTCTAGTCTTTAGTAAGAATGAGGGACAAACAGCTTCTGTAGTAGCTCCAGTAGAGCCAAGTTCAGCTGGGACGGTGCCGTCAACTGTGACAGAGTCAGCGGCATCACAGACAACCAGCGAACCAACGGCTCCAGCAGAGCCAGCCGCAATAGCGGCCGAGGGCGACCTTGTAGAAAGTCCCTTGGTTGGCGTGGCTTATCTTGCACCAGCGCCTGATAAACCAGCCTTCGTTTCTGTCGGAGATAGTGTCAAAAAAGGACAGACTCTCTTGATTATTGAAGCGATGAAGGTTATGAATGAGGTTCCTGCACCAAGAGATGGTGTTGTAATTGAAGTTTTGGTCGCGAATGAAGAAGTTGTTGAGTTTGGAAAAGGATTGGTGCGGATCAAATGATCGATATTACAAAAATTCGTGAGTCCCTTCCCCATCGCTACCCTATGCTTCTAGTCGATCGCGTCTTGGAGATATCAGATGATGAGATTGTAGCGATTAAAAATGTTACGATTAACGAGCCCTTCTTCAATGGTCACTTTTCTGAGTACCCAGTGATGCCAGGTGTTCTTATTATGGAGGCTCTAGCTCAAACGGCTGGTGTCTTGGAATTGTCCAAGGAAGAAAATAAAGGAAAGCTAGTCTTTTATGCTGGTATGGACAAGGTTAAATTTAAAAAACAGGTTGTTCCGGGTGACCAACTGGTTATGACAGCTAAGTTCGTTAAGCGCCGCGGCACCATCGCAGTGGTTGAAGCCAAGGCAGAAGTTGATGGTAAACTGGCTGCCAGCGGGACCCTGACCTTTGCCCTAGGAAACTAGCTTTATGCTTATTAGATGGCTAGTTTAAAATTTTGCAGGAGAAAGACAGATAAATGTTTAAGAAAATTTTGATTGCCAATCGTGGTGAAATCGCAGTGCGTATCATCCGTGCAGCACGTGAACTGGGTGTTGAAACCGTTGCAATCTACTCAGAGGCTGATAAGGAAGCTCTGCATGTCCTCCTTGCTGATGAGGCAATCTGCGTTGGGTCAGCCCGTTCAACAGATTCTTATCTTAATATGAATGCTGTCCTGTCAGCAGCCATCGTTACAGGAGCACAGGCTATCCATCCAGGTTTTGGATTCTTAAGTGAGAACTCAAAATTTGCCACTGTGTGCGAGGAGATGAACATTAAGTTTATTGGACCTTCTGGTAGTGTCATGGATAAGATGGGCGATAAAATCAATGCACGCGCTGAAATGATTAAGGCCAATGTTCCGGTTATTCCGGGATCAGACGGTGAAGTTGTTACGGCCGAAGACGCCCTTAAAATCGCTGATAAAATTGGCTATCCTGTTATGCTCAAAGCTTCTGCTGGCGGCGGTGGAAAAGGAATTCGCAAGGTAGAAAAGGCTGAGGATCTAGTTTCAGCCTTCGAATCAGCATCGCAAGAAGCCCTAGCTGCCTTTGGTAACGGTGCGATGTACATCGAAAAGGTTATCTACCCAGCCCGTCATATTGAAGTTCAAATCTTGGGAGATGCTTACGGTAATATTATCCACCTAGGGGAACGTGACTGCTCACTCCAGCGCAACAATCAGAAAGTACTAGAGGAAAGTCCTTCTATTGCTATCGGAGCCACCCTACGTAAAGAAATGGGGGCAGCGGCCGTTCGTGCTGCCAAGGCTGTTCAGTATGAAAATGCTGGCACAATTGAATTTTTACTGGATGAAGTGACAGGTCATTTCTACTTCATGGAAATGAATACGCGGATTCAGGTCGAGCATCCTGTAACCGAGTTTGTAACCAGTGTCGATCTGGTCAAAGAACAGATCCGCATTGCTAGCGGTGAAGAACTTTCTCACCATCAAGAAGACATTCAGATTACGGGGCATGCTATTGAATGTCGCATCAATGCAGAAAATCCTAAGTTTAACTTTGCGCCAAGTCCAGGTAAGATTACCGATTTGTACCTGCCTGCAGGCGGTGTCGGTATACGTGTGGATTCTGCTGTTTATCATGACTATACGATTCCACCTTATTATGATAGTATGATTGCTAAGATTATTGTCCATGGTGAGAACCGTTTTGATGCCTTGATGAAGATGCAGCGCGCTTTGTATGAGTTAGAAATTGATGGTGTACTAACCAATGCTGATTTTCAACTGGACTTGATTTCAGATAAGCATGTGATTGCTGGAGATTACGATACAGCATTCTTGATGGAGACCTTCTTACCAGCATATAATCAAGAAGATTAGGAGAATTTATGGCCTTATTTGGAAGAAAAGACAAGTACATCCGTATCAATCCCAATCGTTCGTTAAGGACTCCTGAACAGACCAAGCCTGAGGTGCCGGATGAATTATTTGCTAAATGTCCAAGCTGTAAGCATGTTATCTATCAGAAGGACCTAGGGGCAGAGAAAATCTGCCCTTCTTGTGGCTATAATTTCCGTATCTCGGCACCTGAACGCTTAGACTTGACTGTAGATCAAGGTAGTTTTGAAGAAATGTTCACAGGTATTGATACCAAGGATCCCCTGAATTTCCCAGGCTATAGCGATAAACTAGCAACAGTTAAGGAAAAGACAGGACTTGATGAGGCTGTTATGACTGGGACTGCTGAGATTCAAGGGCGTAAGATTGCTCTTGGAATCATGGATCCTAACTTCATCATGGCCAGTATGGGGACGGTTGTTGGTGAAAAATTGACGCGACTCTTTGAGTATGCAACAGAGCATAGTTTACCCGTTGTTGTCTTCACGGCTTCAGGTGGTGCCCGTATGCAAGAAGGTATCATGAGTCTTATGCAAATGGCTAAGATTTCTGCTGCCGTCAAACGTCATTCTAATGCTGGTCTCTTTTATCTAACGGTTCTGACAGATCCTACAACTGGTGGTGTCACAGCTAGTTTTGCCATGGAAGGGGATATAATTATTGCTGAACCACAGACTTTAATTGGTTTTGCTGGCCGCCGTGTGATTGAGACAACGGTGCGTGAACAGCTGCCTGATGGTTTTCAAAAGGCAGAATTCCTTTTAGAACACGGCTTTGTAGATGCTATTGTCAAACGTACAGAAATGAAAGAAACCATTGCTAAACTCGTTGCATTTCACGGAGGGGCCAAATGAGTGATGTTGCACGTATTTTAAAAGAAGCGCGTGATCAAGGTCGTTTGACAGCTCTTGATTATGCCGAACAGGTATTCGATGATTTTATGGAATTACATGGAGACCGTTATTTTGCAGATGATGGAGCGATTATCGGTGGATTGGCTCGTTTGGATGGTCGACCTGTCACTGTAATCGGTATCCAAAAAGGGAAAAACCTCCAGGACAATCTCAACCGCAATTTCGGTCAGCCTAATCCTGACGGTTATCGCAAGGCTTTGCGCTTGATGAAGCAGGCTGAAAAATTTGGGCGTCCAGTGATTACCTTTATTAATACAGCAGGAGCATATCCAGGTGTTGGTGCTGAAGAGCGCGGACAGGGTGAAGCTATCGCTCGCAATCTGATGGAAATGAGTGACCTCAAAGTTCCTATCATTGCTATCATCATTGGCGAGGGAGGGTCTGGCGGAGCCCTAGCTCTTGCTGTAGCTGATAAGGTTTGGATGCTGGAACATACCATCTATGCTATTCTCAGCCCTGAAGGTTTTGCTTCAATTCTTTGGAAAGATGGCTCCCGTGCTACGGAAGCTGCTGAGCTCATGAAACTAACTGCTGGTGAACTTTACAATATGGATATTGTTGATAAGGTTATTCCAGAACATGGTTATTTTTCAAGTGAAATTGTTGAGATGATCAAGAATAACCTCATCGAAGAAATTAAACATCTCAGTCAGCTCCCTCTTGAAGATTTGTTGGAGCAGCGCTATCAGCGCTTTAGAAAGTACTAGTAAAAGCCCTTGAATAGGGCTTTTTGGCTATTATACGAAAAGGAAAAAGTGATGTATGAAAAACTAAATGCCTACCTCGCCTATCAAGGCTTTAAATACGTTAAACCAGAAAAAGCTGGTCCTCTAGCCGGTGAAATGACAGAGCTCAAAGTGCTGGGGCAAGGCGCCCGCTCAGAATTTACAGGTATTGCTAAACATCTGGCTGATAAAGTAGCCCCTTTTGAAATGACTCGAGTCAGTAACTGGGCTAATCAGGCGCAAGTAGCCCGTCCGCATTTTTGGTGCTATTTCAAACAGCCTCAGGACCATCCGGATGATGTTGGATTGGCTATCCGTCTCTATGGACAAAAAGACGATTTTGGTATCTCGGTGGAGGTCAGCTTTGTGGAGCGCAAAAAATCAGAAGATACCTTGTCCAAACAAAACAAGATCTTGACAGTGCCAATTGCTGAACCTCTTTACTATTTTGCCCAAGAAGATGGTGTTAGCCGTAAAGTAGAGGGCAATGAAGAAAACCGAGTTAAATTGCAAGAGGCTGTCGAATCAGGAACCGTCCGAAAGGTACTGGTCAAATATGATATTCCTATAGAAATGGAATCGTCTCTAGATTCGCTAACAGATCAGCTGTCTCTGGGGTTTGATCGAGTTCTACCTTATTATGATGCAACGAAAAACTAGAATTTACAAAGAAATAATGGATTATAAAGAATTAAAGGCTCTTTTTGAAGTCCATCAAAATGTTGAAAATGCCCTTGCCATGGCTAAATATATGCGCAATCAGTTTTGTTTTTATGGTGTGAAAACAGCTGATCGAAGAGCTCTTTACAAGGATTTTCTAAAAGAAGCAAAGAAAAAACAAATACCAGACTGGCAGCTCTTGGATCAATGCTACGAGGATAGCCACCGAGAACTCCAGTATTTTGTTTATGACTACCTGCTGGCACTGAACAAGTATTTAACCTATGAGGATATTGCGCATGTCCGTTACAATATCAAAACCAAGCCGTGGCGGGACACCATTGATTTTCTGTGCAAGGTAATCGGCAGTATTGGCTTGAGAGATGACAGGTGGCTCCTCTAATGTTAAATTGGTCGCAGGATGAAGAAATTTGGATCAGAAGGACGTCCATCGAGCATCAGCTTAGTCTAAAAGAAGAGACCGATAGAAACCTACTGGAAAAAATTCTCCTTAACAATTTCGGCGGCCAGGAATTTTTCATCAATAAAGCTATAGGCTGGGCCTTGCGGGATTATTCGAAGACCAATCCAGATTGGGTCAGGCGGTTCATCGAGAAATATGGAAATCAAATGTCTTCCTTAAGCGTAAAAAAAGGCAGACGGTTATTAGGATGTCTGGCTTTTTCCCATGTTCATAGCTAGTAATAATATCGACAGTTTTTCATTAATAGCAGAACTAGCATAATCTGTGGTATTATCTTCATTTGAAATTAAAAATTCTTTTTCTTTAAGGGGCAGTAACGTAAGTATTTAGTTTCATTAACAATGACCCTTTAGGGGTTCACAGGCCAGCTAAAAAAATTTATAATAACGACTGTCAGGTAAAAAACTGGCAAATAAAAATAAAAGAGGTATAATCTTATGACAACTCAAACATTGGAACAATTTGACGCAATGACTACTCAAGAACTGGCTGCTATTGAAGGTGGCGGTTGGTTAAAATGTGGACTTGGTACAGTTGGAGGAGCACTAACTGGAGGAGTTGCTGGCGGTGCTGTGGGAACCGTTACGTTACCTATTGTTGGCACGGTATCTGGATCTGCTGCTGGTTTTTGGGGTGGTGCAGCAACCGGTGCAGCCACATTCTGCTAAAATTTCTCATAATCCATGAAATGGAATTATTTGGAGTAGGGTAATTATTATGGATAAGAAAAAAGTAGTTTCAACTATCATATCTACAGGATTTCTTATAGTGTCTGTATCTAATTTTTTTAGAGAGTTAACCCCACTACTTTTCACTTTGAATATTATTGGATTTTCCTGTTTCCTGTTATTGGTATCTGTCAATATTAAAAGAATTGTTTTAAAAAAGTGATTTTATCCGAACCAGTCAGGTAATGCTGTACAAGGTTGCCTTGCAACAGCAGGAGGTATAGTTTATCTTGGGTATGTTTTAGAACAGATGCCCTTGAGTGGAAGTGTCTGGTGGTAATGCTGCCCTGCATTGACTATTAAAACTGGTATTAGCTAAGTTTTCAAAAAATTAGATTTATTCAGTAATACCGTTTGGCAGAATTGACTTACAAAGCAAAGAGAGAATAGTAATGCTATCTCTCTTTTTTAACAATAACTATCCACAGTAAAGATTATGGTAAAGGGAGTTAATTTGTATGAAGAAAACCTATTTAAAAAGAGTATTATTAGTATCTGCGCTTGTCTTGAGCGTTTCTACAACAGCGGCTTATGCGGATGAAACGACCGCAGATAATGCCCCTGCTTCCCCAGCATCGGCTGCTCAGCAGAGTAGGCCTGTGGCTGATGCGGCAAAACCTGCCGATTCAACACCGGCAGAAAAGGAAGAGTCAGAAGCACAAAACCCTGACGTCCAAAAAGCATCGGATGCTAACAAGTCTGACGCTAATCCTGCGGCAAATAATGCAGCTGCAAATACCACCAGTGCTGATAACACAGCCGCTGCACAGGAACAGGGAGCTGCAGGCAATCCTCAGCCTCAAACCCCTGCGCCTAATACAGCTGCTGCAGAAAATGAAGAGGAGATTACCTCGATCACACCAGAGCAGTACGAAGCTAATGTTGCTAACTTCAACAAGGTTTCAATGGCCGATGTCTACCAAATGTTTACGCAGGACGGTAAAGAGCATACTCTCTACCTTGGCCGTCCTACCTGTCCTTACTGCCGTCGTTTCTCACCAGAGGTTAAAAACTTCAATGACCTCATTGGCGGGCAGTTAGAATATTTTAATACAGATTCTCCTGATTATGATGACGCTGCCCGTAATTATATCCGTAATACAGTCGGTGTCCCAGGTGTTCCAGCGGTTCTGTATATCAAGGATGGTAAACTGATCTCAGGAGTAGCAGACAGTACCTTGACTGCTCAAGAAGTTTATCAGCGTTTGTATGTAGATCCTCAGCAGCAAAACAATAATAATGCTCAGCAGCAAAACAATAGTAATGCGCAACCAGCTGGTGATCCTTCTCTAAACAATCGTTCTAGCCAAAGTGGTCAGTCTAGCATGCTAGATCCTGTTTCGGTCTCTTCTCAAAAAGCGGCCGTGGCTTCTCAGACTAGCCGCTCTGCCTCAACTGATCCAAAGGCAGCAGCTAATCTTCCTAAAACAGGTCAAGCTCAAAATCATCTTTCCTTTTATGGTTATGTGATGCTTTTACTAGCAGCCCTAGCAACAATTGTTATCAAGAAAAAAGAAAACGACTATTGATAATTCTATGGCAGAACCAACCCAACTTTCTTAAAAAACTAGTTAGTTGTCGTATAAAATGCCTTTTATTGAAAGAAAAGAACCGGTTATTGCAAAAAAAGCGGACTTGTAGCAACCGGACTTACTCTATCAGACAGATGGTTTATGATGCAACAACAATACTATCAGTCTTGGGACTATTATTATAAAGGATAAGAATAGTGAAAAGACAGATATTTAATTTAGACAAGCATCTCAATTCATTAACAGAATCTGAACTGTCTAATATTATTAGCGGAAGGGGATGGGATACTTGCCTAGATTAAGAGGATATCAGATAAAAGATATTATTTATCTTGAACCTGGAGAAGAGCAGAGATTTTCAAATCCATTTTCAAGGATGTGAATTCTAAGCTGTGTTACGAAGGGTTTCTATAAGAAAAGTAAAGATGGAGCAGTTGCTTGCTCCATCTTTTTTTGTAAACTTTGTAAGCGTCTGATTAAAAAAACAGACTTCCAAATTTGGAAATCTGCTTGAACTAGCTTATTAATGGTTATCAGCAATAAGTTCAACACCACCCATATAAGGTCGGAGAACTTCAGGGATAGTGACAGAACCGTCTTCATTTTGATAGTTCTCAAGAATGGCTGCGACTGTGCGACCGACAGCCAATCCTGAACCATTGAGGGTGTGGAGGAGCTTAACCTTGCCATCAGCTTCGTCGCGGTAGCGAATCTGTGCACGACGCGCTTGGAAGTCTTCACAGTTAGAGCAGGAAGAGATTTCCCGGTAGGTATTTTGCGCTGGAATCCAGACTTCAAGGTCATAGGTCTTAGCAGCTGAGAAGCCCATGTCGCCAGTGCAAAGTGTAATCACACGATATGGGAGTTCCAATTTCTGAAGGATGTTTTCGGCATTAGCCACCATCAGCTCTAATTGATTATAAGAATCCTCTGGTTTAGCAAATTTCACCATCTCAACCTTATGGAATTGGTGCAGACGAATGAGACCACGGGTATCGCGACCAGCAGAACCAGCTTCTGAGCGGAAGGATGGACTCATAGCGGTAAATTTAACAGGCAGCTCCCTACCGTCGATGATCTCGTCGCGGTAAAAGTTGGTCAAGGGCACCTCAGCTGTCGGAATTAGGACATAATCCGTATCGGCTAGCTCAAACGTATCCTCTTTGAATTTCGGATACTGGCCAGTACCAAACATAGAATCGTGGTTGACCATATATGGTGGAATCATTTCGGTGTAGCCTTCTTTGGAATGTTCATCCAACATGAAGTTATAGATAGCACGTTCTAAGCGGGCCCCCAGACCTTTATAGAAAAGAAAGCGTGACCCGGTAACTTTAGCACCGCGTTCCCAATCTAGAATATTAAGGTTTTCACCAAGATCCCAGTGAGCCTTGATATCAAAGTCAAAATCACGCGATGTCCCCCAGCGGCGAACCTCGACATTGTCATCTTCATCAGCTCCTACAGGAACGTCATCAGCAGGAATATTGGGAAGAGTCGTGATAAATTCATCGACCTTACTGTCAAACTGAGCTAATTCAGCATCAATAGCTTTGATGTCAGCTGAGACCTTTTGCATGGCGGCGATTTGCTCCTGAGCATCTTCCTTATTGCGCTTGGCTTGTGCGATAGCAGCAGAAGCAGTGTTACGTTCAGCTTTGAGCTCTTCAGATTTAACAATAAGAGCCCGGCGTTTAACGTCCAGCTCGTGCAGCTGGTTTAAGGTTTCTTGAGCCACGCCGCGGCTGGCCAGTTTCTCAGCTACGGTGTCGAAATCAGTACGAATGCGTTTTAAATCTAACATAATCGATCCTTTCCAGAAATAAAAACACCAAATGTTTGGGGCTGGGGCGCTTGCGCGCGGTTCCACCCAGCTTCACATTCAGTGCACTTTTAATATTAACAAAATTCATAAACGGTAGAATTTCAGACTATTCCCTTGTCTGCTCGCAGCAAGCGCAGACTCTCTGCAAAGATCCTAATCCTACTTATCCGTTGCCCTTATTATATAAGAAAATAGCTGAAAAGTAAACTTAAACTTTGTAAAGCCTTTGATAAATGTCTTAAATGAACTTATGCTAGAATATCTTACATGAAGTTGAAACAAGAAAGAAATTTGGGAATTGATCTCCTGCGGATTTTTGCCATGCTCATGATTATTGTGACTCATATCCTAGGCAAGGGTGGTATTCGGGATGAAGTTGATGGATCAACAGATATTTACTATTGGACGACTTGGTTGATTCAGGTGACAGCCTATGGGGCTGTTAATTGCTATGCTCTTATCAGTGGCTATGTCGGGATCCATTCTCATTATAGATACTCCAAGGCGGTCTTGTTATGGCTGCAGGTTATTTTTTACACTCTGGGCTTTGGACTCGTATTCACTCTGACCGGTCAGGATGTTACTAAGCAAGATTGGCTGTCAGCTTTTTTTCCAGTTATCAAAGGGCAATATTGGTATATCACAGCCTACTTCGGCCTATTGGTATTTATGCCCTTGCTCAATATTGGTTTATCAAAGATTAGCAATCGAGATTTAAAATACATTGTTATTGTTGCTATCTTTTTCTTTTCTGTTATGCCTGCTCTTTTCAATACTAGGGTTGATGAATTTTCTTTCGACCGTGGTTTTAGTATGAACTGGTTGACGGTACTTTATATTATTGGTGCTTACCTCAAACGTCTTGATCTTGTTCGCCTATTTAGGGAACGAACACTTGCTCTCATCTTTGCAGTATCTATCGCTGTAACTTTTGTGATGAAATTTATTATGGGGGATATCTGGTATTGGTACACCTCGCCTAGCCTATTAGCTGGATCACTTGCCATTTTTATTTGGTTTGAAACACGCTCCATCAAACGAAAAGGCCACTTTGCTAGATTAATTCAATTTTTTTCTCCAACGACTTTAGGGATCTATCTCGTCCATCTCAACCCTCTTTTAGTAAGGTTTTGGCTCAAGGATATTTTTGTTCCTTTTGTTGATTTCCCCATTGTCTTATTCCCTCTTATTATTTTAGGAACAGCTCTTCTAATTTTTGTCGTGTCAGGCCTTATTGAAAAACTGCGCTTGCATTTATTTCAATCTCTTAAAATTCCAAAGCTAGTTAATAAAATAGACAGCCTCTTTCCCTTCGCCCGTTATTACTAAAAAAACGCTCCAGTGGAGCGTTTCAGACCGAAGACAAACTTCTTTTTGGGAGTTTGTCTTTTTTTAAAAATTCTCTAGAAAAATATGGCCTGAGGTGACAATAACTAAGGTATTTACTTGAATTTGGTCAAAATAAAAAGGCC